>DATIGS010000294.1:0-12877 GCA_035481425.1 Cellvibrio sp.
ATTCATCACCTGCTCAAGCAACACACCATCGATACGTTTACGAATGCGCAATACTTTTTCGTCCGGCTCGATATGTATATCCGAAGCCTTGGTATGGATTGCCTCTTCAAAGATTTTTTGCAGCAGCTTTACTACCGGCGCTTCACTGTCCGCAGCATCCACTGCGAAGTCGGCCAGATCGACCGCCGACTCTTGCAGCTCCTCATCCAGTTCACCCGCTAGCGACGCAATTTCACTCGCACGGGTGTAGGCGATATCGAGAATATCCAGCAACTCTGATTCACGCACTACGGCCGGCTTGATATTCTTTTGCAGAATGCGTTGCAATTCATCCAGACAAAAAATATCGGTGGGGTCCGCCATGCCTAACAGCAGGCCATCAAAATCCTCACGCAACAACATGACGCGATAACGGCGGGCACTGGTTTCAGGTAAGCGCTGCACCAGGTCGCGATCGAAACGGAATTGTTTAAGCTCGACAAACGGAATATCGAGCTGTGCAGACAACAAACTCAATAGCGCATTTTCTTCGACATAACCCAACTCGACCAAAGTGGCACCCAGCTTGCGGCCAGTGAGTTTTTGCTCCTGCAATGCATGCTGCAGTTGGGTTTCGGAAATCATATTTTTCTCGACGAGTAAGTCGCCGATCCGAATACGTTTTTGCGAAAGAGTGCTTGTCATAGTTGTTGAACCATTGAGTACTACTTGTGTGGTTATTGCTGCAAAGCAGAGATTCGCTGCTGAATATAAGTGCGCACCTGCGGCTGTAAATCTGCATATTGATTTACCCGTTGATACGCTTGGATTGCCACTGCAGATTGATCTAACGCATCTTGCGCAAGTGCAAATCCCAACCAGTAAGTCGGTTTATCGCCAAAGGTGCTGAGCAGACGACGATAATGATTAGATGCCTCCAGCTGCATGCCGGTACGTTGGTAAAGCCCGGCTAACAATGCGCGATAATTTTCGTCATTTTCAGCCTGATCCAAATTGGCTTCCAATTGTGTAATCGCTTGCGATTCCTGTTCCTGAATAATGGCAATTTTTGCAGCGTAAAACGTTTTATCAATAGCCGACAAATAATCGGTTTGAGCAAGCAAATTTTGCATAGCACTGATATTTTCTTGAGTAGCAAAAATATCCAGCAAGGCTTTTGTAGACTGGTATGGTTTGGCCGCCGTCGCGATATACGCTTGTAATTTTTCTATCGCCAGCGTGGCTTGGCCTTGTGCAACCAGTTGGCTAGCTTGTTGCGCTTGCTGTGAATCCTGCCACTTGATATTCGGCTCAATAGAAAATTGAGCCTCACCCTGTTCTTGTTCTGGGGAAGACAATTCTGCTTGCGACTGATCTGATAAAGGTTGTGCAACAGCTTGCGCAAAGGGCTCTTGAATACTTACCGACTCAGAAATTCCTTCATCTGCTTGCACAAAAAAAGAGTCTGACTCCACAAACGAAGTATCACTTGTTTCATCAGCGATTGAATTCAGCGCAAAATCCGGATCGGCAATAATCTGCGCCTCATCCGTGGGCGCACTATTATTCGCGACCGCTGCAGACAAATTATTGATTGCAGATTCCAACGCAGCAATACGCGCGCCTAATTCCGGAGACTGGGAATTATTGCCGGGCGTAACTGTTGCGCCTGGAATGGTGGTTGGCAACATGGATGTACTTGAAGGAGCAATCGTAGTTGCAGTGCTTTTCGCTGCAAGATCATCCGACACTATACTTTCACTGGCATCCGTGCCGGAAAAGAAGTTCGCCTTCCAAAGCGAAAACAATATCAACACCAGGAAAAAAATAACCAGGCTTGGAACAAAAGTGCGTGGTAAAGGTTTGGCGGCGCGGGTGTGATAAAACAACTCACGTTGTTCTTGCGCATTAATACCCTGTGCGGATTCCTGTATAACCGCAGGCGCTTCCTTCGGCGTGTGTTGGTGCGATAAATCGCGCAGCATGTCATTGAGCAAACTCATCATGTGCCCCCTAACAAACCAGGCATCAACACAATTGCGGCTGCCGCACTTGCGGCAACCATTGGCCACAACCAATAATCGCGCCGCGCCAACCAACGCCCCAACGAACGGCTTTCTGCAGTATCGGCAATTGCGCGCACCATATGGCTGCGATTGACCCTGCCAGCCGCCTGACCATAGGCAGCCAGCATCGCTTTGTGTGCAATCACGTTAATTAGCCGCGGCACACCGCCTGACGCTTTGTAGAGCAAGGCGATAGCAGAATTCGAAAATAATGATGCTCCGCGATACCCCGCCGAATTTAATCGGTAGGCAAGGTAATCCGGTAAATTTGCCTTTGGGATAGTTTGCAAATATTCAGCAAAAACAATCCGTTGTTTTAGTTGGCGTAAATCCGGGCGATCCAACAATTCATCCAATTCCGGCTGGCCGAACAACACCACTTGCAGCAATTTACTTTTTTCTGTTTCGAGATTGGTTAATAAGCGCAAGGATTCAATCGTCTCACGCGGCATGGCTTGCGCTTCATCGACAATCAATACAACTTGCCGTTTCTGCTGCGCCAGTTCAACCAAGCGCAAATTGATTTCTTTTAATAATTGATAGGAAGGAATTTCCGGCGAATAGGCGATACCAATTTCCTCTGCCAAAAACCATTTAAGTTCATCAGGCGTGAGAAATGGATTCGGGATATAAGCCGATATAAACCGGTCATCGAGGCTGGCTAATAATTTTCGACTTAATAAAGTTTTTCCTGTACCCACCTCCCCCACAATTTTTATAAAACCCTCGCTGTGGCGCAGCGCCAACAACAACGTGCTCAATACTTCGCGATGGCTTTGGCTATTAAAATAAAATTGTGTGTCAGGCGTTAATGAAAAGGGATGCTCCTTTAAGCCAAAGTGCTGACGGTACATAGAAGCGGCTCCTGCAAACAACGTTCTGTTTGCTTTTTAATTCGGTGCTATATCTGGTGCAATTATGGATGTAGAACGATTATGGGTTTTTGCTACGGTAGACATCGCCCATCCGCTGCATATTGTTCTGGGCACTATTGACCTCTTCGTCCCAGGTATTGTCGCCCACTACAATCGGGCGCAATAAAATCACCAATTCTGTTTTTAAATTCGTTTTACTTTTGGTTTTAAACAGTGTGTTGACTACTGGAATATCGCCCAACCAGGGGCGTTTGCCATTCTGGTCATCCCCATATTCGGTCATCAATCCGCCGAGCACAATCACTTGGCCGTTAGCCGCTTTTACAATGCTGTCGGACTCACGAATTCCACGCAGCGCTAAAGGCAATGCAAATTCTTCATCGCCTACGGTAAATACCTTTTGTTGATCCTGAACATTACTGACGACAGGATGGATATGTAAAATCACTTCGCCGTTTTCTGCAATTTGTGGCGTTACATCAAGTGAAATGCCGCTAAAAAACGGTGTCAGTTCAATATTGGGCGTACTGGTAACCGATGCGGCGGTAGAGGTGTTATCGCTGGAAATGCCGGTGACAAAATATTCGTCGGAGCCCACACGGATAACCGCTTTTTGGTTATTTACCGTTGATACCCGCGGACTGGAGAGCACCTGCACTGCACCCTGGGTTTCGAGCAGTGATAGCAGTTGGGTAATATCTGTCACCTGAATCAGACCAGCTACGGTAGTGCCGATTTGATCCCCGGATATGGGTTGAAACTCCCCTATCAATGCACTCGAACCGTCAGTATTAATTGGGAAACCATCCTGGATATTTTTAGTTGCAACAAGTTGCCCGCTGATCGCATTCCAATTCACACCTGCTTCGAAACCTTCACTCAAGCGTACTTCCAAAATTTTTGCTTCCAGAATAACTTGCCGTTTCACGCTCAGTTGTGAGCGCTCCAGAAAATCGCGCACTGCGTTTAATTCATGCGGCATAGCTTTGACAACAATCATACCGGCCTGCGGTGTGATAATAACTGAGCGATTTTCAGATTCGCCGCCAATGATCGACGTTAAGGTTTCCTTGAGTGAACTCCAGAAATCCGTGCGATTCAATGTTTGCACTCGCGACCCTGGGGAAAGCTCAACATTGCCGGCCGCTTTTTGCTGCTCGGCGCTTTGGATCATGCTTAATAGATTGGCGCTTTCATTGGTGGTATTGCCACCTGAACCACCGTAATTGGAATTAGAGTTTTCGTTTGAAGACGGCGCCCGGCCAATTAAAACACTGGTATCCGAAACACCTACACGCTGCACATCCAGATAATTAATTTGAAATACTTCTGTGCGCACGGCATTGGAATAGATGGTGTAAATGCCGCGGTCTTGTTTAAATTCATACCCATAAATATCGCGCGTCACACGCAACACATCATTCACTGTTACGTTTTTTAAATCCAGGGTCACTGTACCCGTCACTTCAGGGTGCACTACCACGTTTACGCCCGTGCCATTGACCAAGCCGAGAAAGAAAGCTTTGGCGGGCACATTGCTGACGGAGACATCAAAACGCTCGTTGTTCGATTTCGCGGCGCCCCCATAGGCAAGGAATTGGTTATTGAGCAATGCTTTATTGACTTCAGGAGGCACAGTTTTAGCGTTGGCTTTTTGTTCGCGTTGTTGCGCAGCCACTTCGTCTATCGCATCTTCAGCTGCCAATCGTTCATTGCTTCTATCGGTAGGAGTACACGAACTTAACATTAACACTGATAAAGAAAGCAACGCTAACCGCTGCAATCTTTGTGCTATTGCAAACGCAGTTCGATTTGCCGATCGGCAGGAAACTTTTTTAGGGTTCACAAACATCATCACTGCCTCAGTTATTTTTTTCACTGATTAATGCCTTTTCAGAATGCTGGGAGACAGGCGCAACACCCAGGTTTTGTCTGCCTGTTGCAATATGACCGCCTGGTTAAGGATTCGCTGCACTTTGACATCAGCCGACCCCGGCACTACTTCTCCTTCGCGTAACGCGTTGCCATTAATGGTCGCCAATTTGCGTTGTGGGCTAACTAATATGGAATTAAGTGCGAATTGTTGGCCGCCTGCTTGCGTGCCCATGCCTGCATAATCCAGGGGTGTGGTCGGGTCGCGAACATCTTGCGCATTCGCAACACTGGTTTCAGTTGCCATTACACCGCTGCAAAACAGCAACATAAAAAGAGAGCTGACAATAGTTTTATACACCGAGCAGGCCCTCCTCCGAACTCAGCGTAAATACGCGAATATCAATTTCAGCATTGGGATATTCCGTGACGGTGTACTCCAGAGACTCCCAATAGAATTTCCAATTCAGTGCTTCGATTTCTGTCATCAAATTAATTAGCTGCGCATAGCTGCCTGCAACCCGGATCAACACACCGTGCTTATAAACGCCTGCACCGAGCACTTCGGTTTTTATTGTGCCCATCGAATCAGCTTTAGCTTTGGAGAGTTGCAACTCGGTTGCAGCGAGCGTACGAACCTGCAACAGTTTTACGCTAGCAGTACGTTGTAAAACATCTTCCAAGGCCTTGGGTAATAGGTCTGCGCTAATCAGCCCCTGGGACAATCCGGCCAACCGCGCTTCGACTCCAGAAATAGTGGCAGTCAACGAACCAATTTCTTTCTTTTTCGCGATGGCGGGATCGCTCGCCATGGAGAGCGTGAGAGCACTTAATTGACCTTCCAATGCTTGTTGTTCGGTGGCCAAACGGGCGGCATCGGCTTGTAAACTTTTCTGCTTCCGGTCAATACCACCTTGGACCAAGAGATCCCACACGAAAAAAATCAGTGCGAGTAACGTAAGGAAAATCAACACACGCTCACGCAATATGCGGCTGTCAATTTGCCCGGCAATTTTAGCGATCGCTGGAGACATTATTTTCACCTCCCGCATTTTTATTAAGTTCAATCAGCGCTTGTACTGCGGTTTTAGTTTTAGGTCCATTTTTTTCATCCACCGATTGTTTGGCCAGTGAAAATTCAAAAACGCCTGACGTGTTTTGCAGTGGCTCCAGGTTCAACACACCAAATGCAGATTGAGCAAATACAGGTTCAGATCGCAACTGTTGTATATACAAAGGGATTTGATCGGCGGCCCGTGCCCGCCCCGCAAACTCAACGTAATTCCCGCCCTGCTGCAATGAAAATGCCGACAAGCTCAAGGTGCTCAGCGACTGCCGCCCCAACGCTTGCAGATATGAAGAAAAACCCGTGTTATTACCAAGATTTTTGTTGGCAATAATGCTGAATATTTGTTCGCGCCGCTCCAGCTCTTGCGTGAAGTGCACGATTTGCGCATCCAATTCCGCCAGATCTGCTTGCGGTCGCTGTTGCTCCAATTGCGTCACTTGTGCCTTTAATTGCTCAACTTTCGCCTGGCTTTGCTGGAGCGCCTGAGCAAGCTCGCGATTGGCACTGGCGCTGAACAAACTGATGACAATTAATAATAGAAAAAAAATTCCCGCGCCCCAGGCCATATGCACACTGCGCAAGGGTTCGCGATTGGGCCGGAATTCTGGCAGATATAAATTGATCTGTTGCATATCAGCCCTGCCCCACTTGATCCTGACGCAAAGCTGCGCCTATCGCACAAAGTGCAAGTGAGTAAACATGCTCGGGAATAGTATTCGCGATTTGTATACCATTATTAAGATCGAGCAAATGAATGCTGACAGCGAGTGAATTTCGAATGGTAGGCGTTAATTTATCGGCAGTAACATTTTCGCCGCAGAGGTAAATATGGCTAGGCGGTACCTGCCGCATCTGTCGCTCGAAATAATCCAACGAGCGCTGTAACTCCAACACCAGGGCTTCGCCGGGTAAATCATCGAGTAAGCCGGCGTTATAAGCGAGCGAAAACTGACGGGACAAATATAAATTTCCATCGCGGATAATTTGCAAACTACCGCCGCCTTGTTGCAATTTCACAATCGCTACACCGCGTTTGGTATCGCAGCAGGCCTCCGCCAGATTGCGCAGTACCAACTCGGGAATATCAATGTTTTTTAATTCCAATCCAGCGGCTTTGATTGCGGTAACCGCAGTTTCAATGTGTTTGCGTTGGGTGGCTACCGCATAAGCCATGCGGCTTGTGCCACGCACGCTGTCTTCCGGCAACAGAAAGCCATCAACCACCGCTTCAGCAATGGGAAATTGCACCAAATCTTTTATGCGCCAGCGCAATGCTTCGGCTAATTCTTCTGCGGGAACTTTAGGTGCCTCACCCAGGATGAGTTGGTAACTGCCAGAATTCATCACCAGATTACAGGGGACGCCGGATAAACCTGATTTGAGCAAACGGGCGCGCAAGAGCTCGACAGAATCTATGCCGGATTCTGCGGGAATAAAATCGCAATGCATCAAATAGGGCTGCTGCGTAGGCGGGCGCTGGATATGGGCAAAAGCAACGCCAGCGGTGCTGATTTCCACACCTATAACTTGATTTTGGCGTTTGGTACCGGACAAAACGCTGGTTATCTTTTCTACAAGCTGTTTCAAATTGAAGCTCTCGAATCCTGATTTCTGCGATAATTACACGGCCATTTTTTTGCCGGGCTAGAAATGTTGTTCGGGGTGACTAATAACTCCTGCTTATAATTGACGCCAGAAACATAACCGTTAACAAAGAACATAGACCATAAAGGTACAAAACGCCAAATGCTGCACATAGTTCTTTTTGAACCTGAAATTCCGCCTAATACGGGAAATATTATTCGACTCGCCGCTAATACCGGCTCCCGCCTTCACTTGATTGAACCCCTGGGATTTAAATTGGACGAAAAAAGTGTGAATCGCGCCGGGATGGACTATCGCGAAATTCAGGATCTGCAACTGCATAAAAGCTGGGAAGATTTTTTGGCGACGGAAATGCCAGAGCGGATTTTTGCGTTAAGCACCAAGGGCACGCGCACTCACAGCGATACGCAATTTCAATCTGGTGATTATTTATTGTTCGGCCCGGAGTCGCGCGGTTTACCAGCCAGCATCCGCGAATCCCTGCCACCTGATCGGGTTTTGCGTATACCCATGGTCGCAAATAGCAGAAGCATGAATTTATCCAACGCGGTAGCAGTAATGGTTTATGAAGCATGGCGCCAATTGGGGTATGCTGGCGCGCTTTAATACAGGGGATTTCCCCGCAAAAACATAGAGACAATTGAATGAGCAAAATCCAGATTTTTATTGGCAGTGTTTATGGCGGCGCTGAGCAAGTTGCCGAAATATTGAGCGAAGAACTGGGCAAACTTGGCCATGATGTCAGCTTGAACACCTATGCGCGCGCGGAAGATTTGGCGCGCGATCCCGACGAAATTATTCTGCTGTGCCATTCCAACACCGGCTCGGGCGAGCTGCCCGATAATATCCAGCCGCTGTATTTACACTTGACCCGCGATTATCCCCGCATTGCTGGCCGCCGCTACGGTGTAGTGAATTTGGGCGATAGCAGCTATACCACCTTCAACGAGGCCGGCCACATGCTGGACGCCGCCTTTGAAGATTTGGGTGCAAAGCGCATCGGTGAGCCTCTGGTTTTGGATGCGAGCAGTGGCGATGATGCCGCATCACTTGCGCGCGACTGGGTACAACACTGGGCACAATTGCTGTAGCGATTGTTGAAAGTAAATTGATACAACGATGAATGTAGTAAGCGATTATGAGTGATACCAATGCCATCGGCCTGTTTTATGGCACATCTACCTGTTACACCGAAATGGCGGGCGAAAAAATTCGTACTGCTATTCACAAACTTATCGGCGAAGAACGCGTAGATGTTTTTAATATCGCCGACACGCCGATTATTCAAACCCAATTTTACGACCTCCTTATTTTTGGTATTCCCACCTGGGACTATGGCGAGCTGCAAGAAGACTGGGAAGAAATTTGGGATGAATTGGACACTCTCGATTTCAGCGGCAAAAAGATTGCGATTTATGGTTTGGGCGACCAAGTCGGTTACCCTGAATGGTTTTTAGATGCGATGGGTTATTTGCACAGCAAATTAGTACATCGTGGGGCTATTCCTTGCGGCTACTGGCCACGTTCGGGTTATGTATTCGAAGCCTCCAAAGCACTCACACCCGATGAACAATATTTTGTTGGCCTCGCCTTGGATGAAGAAACCGAATTCCAATTAAGTGAAGCGCGCATCCAACAATGGTGTGTGCAAATATTGGCAGAGTTCGGTTTGTGAGTGATTCATCGTTAATTGACCACGCCCAACTGCAATGGGATGAAGATGGACAACCTGTTTCCAGCGTATTTGGTGATGTGTATTTCTCCCGCGCGAATGGGCTGGAAGAAACTCGCCATGTTTTTTTACAACATAATCAGCTCAGTGAACGCTGGCAGCAACTTAATCCCGGCGAACACTTCACCATCGCCGAAACCGGCTTTGGCTCTGGATTAAATTTTTTAGCGGCCTGGCAATTGTGGCTGACCACCGCACCGACCAATGCACAATTGCATTTTGTTAGCGTAGAAAAATTTCCGCTCACCAAGATGGATTTGCAGCGGGCATTATCACTCTGGCCCGAGCTGCGTGAATTCACCGCACAATTAATCGATGCTTATCCGGTGTTTGTCGGCACAGGATTTCATCGCCTGAGTTTTATGGATGGCCACATCAAACTCTCGCTGATTATTGCGGATGCTGCAGCGGGTTTTGCGCAACTACTGGCTACGCCACATCCGGCATTTGCCAGCGAATGCGCAAAGGTAGATGCATGGTTTCTGGATGGCTTTGCGCCTTCCAAAAATCCGCAGATGTGGAGCGAGGAATTATTTACCGCGATTCGCCAGCTCAGCCATAAAAGTACAACTGCAGCGACTTTTAGCGCAGCAGGGATTGTAAAGCAGGGATTAAAATCCGCCGGTTTTAGTATTCAAAAAGTGCCGGGCTTCGGGCGCAAACGCGAAATGGTAAAAGCCCGCATGGAGCAGGAACCGTTAATCGATTTTCAAAATTCATTGCAAGCGCGCAGTTATTCACCCTACCCCGTACCCTGGACCATTGATGCCAGCGCCGCAATTCCAGCAGAGAAACACGCATTGATTATTGGTGGCGGTTTGGCGGGCTGCACCAGCGCGCGCGCATTGGCTGAGCGCGGTTGGAAAATTACGCTGATAGAGCGCCACGCAGAGCTTGCACAAGAAGCTTCCGGCAATCCACAGGGTGTGCTCTATGCAAAGTTATCGCCCAAGAGCGAAGCCCAAGCCGAATTTAATTTGCATGCGCTGCAATTCGCCCAACAATTTTATCGCTCCCGCTGGAATCATATCGGTGATCAGTGTGGAGTTTTACAACTGGCCCACTGTGAATCTGAACAACAATTACATGAACAATTGCGCGAAAAATTTTCCGCCGCAGATGAATTGGTTCAATTTGTTGACGCGGCACAAGCGACCTGTATCGCCGGAGTAAACCTCCATCACTCCGCATTGCATTTCCCCAAGGCTGGCTGGATTAATCCGCGCAACTTATGCGAATCACTCACCAATCATCCGGCCATTTGTGTAATCACCGATTGCACGGCCTTGACGTTGGAACATGTTGATGAGGATTGGCAAATCAATGAGCGGCCTGATTTACGCGCTCCTGTGGTTGTTATCGCGAATGCCAGCGATGCAAAAGCATTTGCATTTACCCAACACCTGCCGATCAAATCAATTCGCGGGCAAATCACTTATCTTCCGCAAACTGCAGAAAGCTCTCTATTAAAAACACTGGTGTGTAGCGAAGGCTATATAGGCCCCGCTGTGGCTGGCCACCACTGTACGGGTGCCACCTTTAACCTGAAAGATACGAATCCTGAGGTCCGCGCAGCAGACCATCAAACCAATCTGGAAAATGTGCGCGCACCTTTGCCGGAATTATGGAATAGCTGGGCAGGATTGGCGGTGGAAAATCTACCAGGACGAGTGGCATTTCGCTGTACCCTGCCCGACTACTTGCCGCTGGTAGGCGGGGTAGCCAATGAAGAAAATATGGTCAATGACTTTGCCCCACTACGCAAAAATGCGCGTGCAGCGATTCACAAAACCGGAAGCTATCACCAGGGATTATTTATCAACATAGGTCACGGATCGCGCGGTTTGGCTTATACCCCGCTATGCGCTGAACTGCTGGCCGCACAGATCAATCTGGAGGTAATGCCGTTGCCGCGCGACCTCGTCAATGCGTTGAATCCTGCACGCTTTTTGATAAGGGACATCATCAAGAACAAGCGCTAGCAAAATCCGTGTCTATACTCTTTAGCATTCCATAAAGAGAGGTAACGCCATGCTGACCAACCGCACCTATGTTTTGGCCGACGAAGTCGATTTCCTGCACAATTATTACGAGCGCCTTGTGGTGCAGGAAGTGCACGACCAGAGTGAGCGTGTCCGGCAGGGCGACCGCGATTTCCTCGCGGATGTTGCCTGTGTAGCACTAAACCGATTGCCACCACGCTATATCCGCCACGATGTTGATATGACGTTTTTTATGTCGCCGCAGGATATGGTCGAAATAGAACGCAAAGTCAGCCAGGCAGTAACCGACGCACTGAACTATGTGGAAAGCCGGGAACGTGGCGAAAGCCCCAAGTTACCGCCGGTCGATGTCTCGCTCATCTCGACCCGCGCCGATAAGCCCGCGAAAACCAGCAAAACTGCTGGCGATAAAAGTGCAGAATCCGCTTCAGCAAAAGCATCCACCAAACCCAAAGCGGCCAAGAAAAAATCCTAACGAATTTAAGCTATTTGGCAGTGGGTATTTCTGAAATCACCTGAGAGCCACTGCCACAGGCGATAACCGTGCGCATCGCCTCCTCTACACCGACATGCGGCAACAAATCCACACATTCTGCCGATAGGTGATACACAAACCCGGAGGTAGGAATGGGGGCTGTAGGTGCGTAGACAGTGTAATCGCCATTGGCATGTTTCGCCGTTACGATTGCCGTCACTGAAACCCCTGCCGCACGCCCCATCAAATAAGCGCGACATACCTCGCCCTTAAGAAGTGAGGTATTACCTTCACCGCCCAACAGTTGCGAAACCACTTCGCGAATCGTTTTATAACCGGGCGCAAGGCGAGTCAGCCACACATCCATCTGGTCATGAACCCATTCGCCCACACTGGTTTTGATAAACAAACCAATCAGGAAAAACGCGCAGAGCAATAAAAGCACGCCCAATACATCTGCCATGTGATTGGTAAATGCCGTTTGCTCTACCAGCCAGTGGCTCAATGGTTGGATGATCCCGCGCACCACGCCCAGCAGCCATTCCACCAGCCACAGAAAAATGGCGATTGGCAAAATCACCATAAATCCACCAATCAAGGTAATGCTGACAAACGAACGTAAACGCTTCATGATGAGGGCCTTTCTAATAAAGATGGATAACCGAGTGAAACAATTTTTCTGCGCACTATTGTGCACCAGCCTGCTTGGTATAGCGAACCTGCTACCCGCATTTGCCCACGCCGCAAGCCCGATCAAATTTGAAGTGCTTGCAGAACGCACCCATAAGCCAACCCTGTTTACCCAAGGATTATTGGTGGATGGCGATCATTTTTATGAAAGTAGCGGGCTTTACAATCAATCACTGCTAGTCACCTATCCGATCGCAGAGCCTGCCAGCACATGGGCAAAAATATCGGCGCCCTTTACCAGGAAACAAACCATCCCTGCACGCTATTTTGCTGAGGGCCTTGCGCTTCTGGGAGACAAACTTTATTTGCTTACCTGGCAAGAACAAACCCTGCTTATCTACGATAAAACCACACTCAATTATCTGGAAAGCATGAGCTATAAAGGCGAAGGCTGGGGGCTAACCACCGATGGTAAACAGCTGATCCGTAGCGATGGCAGCGACACCTTATATTTTCATAACCCTGCCGATTTCGCCGTTACAAAAATGCTAAAAGTGACTGATGCGGGTGT
>DATIGS010000295.1:0-1969 GCA_035481425.1 Cellvibrio sp.
AAGGTTTCATAACCACCAACAATCACCATCACTAACAAATTGGAAATCATCACTACATCGATCAAACCCAACACGATCAACATAATTTGTTGCTCGCCGAGCGATGCAACACCCGTCACCAAATGAACCAATTCCTTTAGAAACAAAAATACATAGGCGCACTGGGCAACAATTAACCCGAGATACAGCGGCAGCTGCAACCAACGGGAACCAAAAATTATTGTCGGAAAAAAACCGGTTTTATAAGGGGAAGGAACTTCACTCATCAGGACACCTTTGCGTAAATTAAAAGTAAAATTTCAAATCAGATGGCGCCAATATAAAGGCGCCATCGCAAAAAACAAGTGCTTTACACAGACTTACGCTGGCTGCAGACGGGGCAGTGTTTATCTTTCGGCAATTTCAATTCGCGCCACTGCATATGGCGTGCATCCAGCAACAATAAACGCCCCGCGAGACTGGTACCGAAACCACAAATTAATTTGATGGTTTCCAGCGCTTGCATCGAGCCGATAATTCCTACCAGCGGCGCGAGCACACCATTGGCCGCGCAGGTAAGGTCATCGCTATCCTCTTCATATAAGCAGCGATAACACGGATTGCTGTCGACGCGCGCATCAAACACCGCCACCTGCCCTTCCAGCCGAATAGCCGCGCCCGATACCAAAGGAACTTTTGCCGCAACACACGCGGCATTGATCGCAAAGCGAGTTTGGAAATTATCGGTGCAATCGACCACCACCGTTGCGCCCGCAACTTGTGCAGCGAGATTGTCGGCGTCCAATACTTGCTCGATACAATCAATCCGCACCTCGGGATTTAATTCGCGCAATGCCTGTGCTGCCGACGCCGATTTATTCATACCAATGCGCGCGCTAGTATGCGCAATCTGACGTTGCAAATTGGTTAAATCCACCGCATCAAAATCGGCTAACACCAAATGCCCGACGCCCGCCGCTGCAAGATACATTGCGACAGGAGAACCCAAGCCACCCAAGCCGATAATCAATACACGCGCCGCGAATAATTTTTCCTGCCCATCGATATCCACGTCGGGCAACATAATCTGGCGCGAATAGCGCAACAGTTGTTCGTCGTTCACTATGCGTCCTCTTTTCTACCAATGCTGATGCGCTCATTGCCGCCGAAATCGCGGCGCGTTTGTACTTGCGTAAAACCGCGCGCACTGAGCAGCGCGCGCACCGCCGCTCCCTGATCGTAGCCATGCTCCAACAGTAACCAGCCTTGCGCCTGCAAATAATTCCATCCCTGCTGAATAATCAATTCGATATCAGCAAGGCCGTTATTTTCGGCGATCAACGCCGAGCGCGGTTCAAAGCGTACATCGCCCTGTTCAAGGTGCGGATCTTGCGGATCTATATAGGGCGGGTTGCTGACAATGACATCAAACGCGTGTTGCGGAATTTGCGCAAACCAATCGCTTTGCTTGATCTGCACATGATGAAAACCCAACTGCCAACGATTGCTCTGAGCAAGGGCAACAGCCTCTGCCGATTTATCCACTCCGAGCAATTGCCACTGCGGTTTTTCGCTGGCAATCGCCAACACAATTGCCCCAGTGCCGGTGCCCAAATCCAGGCAGCGACGCGGTTGCGATGGCGTATCGCCCGCAAATAATTCGAGCACAGTCTCCACCAATAATTCAGTGTCCGGGCGCGGAATCAGCGTGGAATTATTGACTGACAATGGCAGTGACCAGAATTCGCGCTGGCCAATAATATGGGCGATTGGCTCACCATTTTTTCGACGCTGCAAAAACTCGTCGAATATTTTTTGTTGCTCGGATGTGAGTGTTTTATCTGGCCAGGTAAAAAGCCAGGTGCGATTTTTTTGCAGGATATGGCAGAGGATTAATTCAATATCGAGGCGAGTGGAATCGCTTACTGCCTCCAATTCTGTTGACAGCTGCAAACACTGGGAGATTGAAAAAAGACTCATGGATGCGCTC
>DATIGS010000296.1:0-8197 GCA_035481425.1 Cellvibrio sp.
TGGAAATCCAGTGATAACTTTTCACCGGTGTATTCGAAATCTTTTTTCTTTTCTTTCTTTTCCTGCTCAGTCAGAGGCTTAATACTAAGCACATATTCGTTATCTGTTTGATATGCGAGGTAATCAAAATCACCACCCGCACTGATATTTAATACTGAGCTTTCACCTTCTTGAGTCGCACTTACCAATGACACAGGAGTGGCAAAGTCCACAACATCCAAACGACGACGAAGCTCTGGTGGCAACCAGGCATCTTTAAATGACAGTTTCACGCCAGCACCTGTACCCACCATATCTGCGCTAACTTTAGGGTTGGACAAGGTCACGATCACTCGTCCTTCACCGGCAGTGCCGCGACGGAAATCAATATTGGTAATTTTGGTTTGGTTACCTAGAGCATTACTTTCTTTAAACGTAGGTTTAGTCGCAACCTCTACAGCTGGTCGAACTGTCTGCCCTCTATCTGCTGCTTGTGCAGCGCCCACCTCAACAATGAAACTATTGCCATCGACGCGTGTTGTGTAAGAAGCCAAATCATTAAGATTGAGAATAAGACGAGTACGGCCTTCACTGGTCAACACCATGGCACTTTGGCCATTATCAACTGCCAACGGGAAGCGGCGCTCTTTAAGACCGCTTACCACCTCAGGGAAATCCAACACAATTCGGGCCGGCTTTTCGATGGTATAACCTTTAGGTTCAGGCGGCGGTGAGTCAAATGACATGCGCACTTCAAAGCGCTCCCCCGGCAACTGAAAAAAGTTAATTTCGTTCAGTGTACTGGCCAACAATGACGGTGATGTCAACAAACAAACGATTGCCACAACAAATTTACGCATATTCAACCCCGGAGTGAATAGAGCACACATGTCCGCTTATTCCTTCTCTTCTAATTTAATAATTCTGGGACGTTCAACCCAACCATTGGAGCCATCACCAACAATCTCCATCACTTCGATTTGAGATGAACTGGTCGATATTATTTTGCCGTGGTTCATTCCCAGGTAATTTCCAACGGTTGCAGGCACGACGCTGTTTGCACCATCATCAATCAAAGCCCAAAGTTGTCCGCCTTTACTGATAGTGCCGACCATTTTGAGTGAGGTGATATTGAAACCTTCAAGAAACTCTTTCTCTCTGGTCAAATCCGGCGCTACCGCCCGCCCGCCTTTTGCTGCAGATTCATCAACTGGAATCGGCTTTTCAAAAGGACTGCGCAGGGTCATCGCACTATAAGTAAACGGTTGATAGGGACTAAATGTCGGCAAGGGCTCGATTTGCCCCTTGGGTCTGCGTTTTGTCTCCTCCATGAAGTCAAGCAAATCCTGCTGTGAAGATTGTCCACATCCCACCAGCGCTAACACAAACATCAACTTTACAACTAACAGTGACCGTTTCATTTCGCGGCCTCCGGAGACTTATAGCGATAAGTTTTCGCTAAAATTTTCATACTTAGGGTTTTATTCTCTTTGGAAGCAGCTATAGAAAAATCATGCAGGGTTACGATACGCGGCATACCTGCAACACCACTTACGAAGCCACCCATATCATGATAGCCACCTTCAGCAGAAATATTGATGGGAACTTCAATGTAATATTCTGCAATCACATCTGGCTGGAAATTAATATTGATATTCGTCAAACCGCTTTCGCTGCCACGAGTACCTATATCCTCCAACAACCCGGGCACTTCTGTTTTCGCTGGCAAACGCGATAACAAAGAATCAAACGTGACTTTCATTTCTTCCATCTGCGCCTTATAGGCATCCAGATTAGCCGCTTCAAAACTGCGCTTTTCAAAAGTGCTCCGCAAGGTTTGTTCTTGTGCTGCAACAGACTCCAACTCGAGATTTAAATCGCTAATTTTTAAATAGTATGTTCCCGCAAACACCACCGCGATCAGCAGCAGGCAAACGAAAACCTTGGCCGGCAAAGGCCAAACACCAATTTTTTCAAAATCAATATTGTTTACGTCAAATTCTTTAAGCTGTTCGAGAGTATCTTGAAATGACATTTACTTTGCCCCCTGAGTCGATTTTGCAGGATCAGCAGCAGGATCAACTGGCGCAGAAGTTTCAACCGTCATTTTGAATTTACTCGCATCCTCCCCCTCTTCCGGCGCAGCATCTACCGATATTAAATTATGCGATGCATACCAATCAGAAGCCTCTAAATTACGTAAAAAACTGGCGATGCGATTGTAAGACTCTGCCACGCCTTCAATGGTCACAATATTGCCTTTGCGCTCAGCCATACTAATCCACACACCATCGGGGATAGCTCTGGCCAATTCATCGAAATAACGGACGATTACCGGGCGAGTACCTTCCAGGTCAGTAATAACCTTAATACGCGCCAGCAAATCATCACGCACTTTTTTGATTTCACTGATCTCTTTTACCTGGGCATCCAGTTTGGAGATTTCTTGCTGCAACAACTGATTGCGCGCGTTCTGATTTTCAATCGCTGACTGTACGCTGGATACCCATAGATATGCACCGAAAACAGCAACAAGGCCGACCCCAAAAATGACGCCGAGGAATTCGCGCTTTTTTTCCTCGCGATAGGCCTGGCGCCATGGCAATAAGTTTATCTTGGCCATTAGTCAAAGCTCCTCATCGCCAAACCGGTAACAATCATCAGCGCCGGAGCATCGTTTGCGAGCGAAACGGCATTTACCCTGGAAGAGACCGACATGCGCGCAAAAGGATTTGCCACCACAGTCTGAGTACCCAATTTTTCTTCGATCAGTCCAACCAGCCCCTCCAGCGAAGCGACACCACCAGCGAGCACAATGTAATCCACATCGTTATATTGACTGGCAGAGAAAAAGAACTGCAGGGAGCGGGTAACCTGCTGCACCACAGCATCTTTAAATGGGGTGAGCACTTCCATTTCGTAATCATCAGGAAGGCCACCTTGCTTCTTGGCCAACCCCGCCTCTTCACGCGACAAACCATAGCGGCGCTGAATTTCTTCAGTTAATTGGCGGCCGCCAAATAATTGCTCACGGGTATAAACAGTTTTGCCGTCAACCAATACACTCAATGTGGTCATAGTCGCGCCTATGTCAATAATCGCGACCACCTGCCCTTCCTGATCCTCCAGTTGCTCTGCGATCAACTCAAATGCGCGCTCCATGCAATAGGCTTCAATATCCACTTTTTCGGCAATCAGGTCGGAATCCGCTAACACTTGCTGGCGAACTTCTACGTTTTCGCGACGACAAGCAGCCAATAACACTTCGACTTGATCAGGATTGCGTGGCGATATGCCTTGCACTTCAAAATCAAGTGCAACTTCTTCCAGCGGGAAGGGGATATATTGGTCGGCCTCAGCCGCGATCTGGCTTTCCATGGCATCGTCATTCAGATCCATCGGCATATCGATCATTTTAGTGATCACCGCTGAACCCGCCACCGCGACAGCCGCATGTTTAAGCTTGGTTTTGGACTGCTTGACCATAGAGCGGACAACTTCGGCCACAGCTACTGGATCAGCAATGTTCTTTTCCACTACCGCATTGGGCGGCAGGGCTTTTACGGTATAGGACTCAACACGGTAGCGATCGCCACTGCGACTGAGCTCAAGTAATTTGACCGAGGTGGAACTAATATCCAACCCGATCACCGGCTTTGCCTTCTTATCGAGGAAACTTAAAATGCCCATTTTTCTATCTATATCCGTAACTTAGACGTTGTTTATGTTATAGCACTTTAACTTAAGCCTGCAACAAACCGATGAATATGTAAACAGGCAAAAAGCCCGTATAATGCCCGCCACCTGCGGCACCCGCGCTAACTCATTAATTCACATAGAAAAAATGTTCAGTAAAAAATCCTTCTTCGGCATTATTTTCTGGCTGTTACTGGCCGGTTTCAGCGTTACTCTGGTGACATTCGCGGGCCTTTATCTTTATCTAAGCCCGAAACTGCCATCGGTTGATTCTTTAAGAGAAGTTAAATTACAGACCCCTTTACGGGTTTATTCAAGCGACAGTAAGTTGATTGGTGAATTTGGTGAACAGCGTCGCACTCCGCTCACTTATAATCAGATTCCTCCCCTATATATAAAGGCGCTCCTCTCCGCTGAAGATGCAGAGTTCTTTGAGCATCATGGAGTTTCTCTAAAAGGCATGTTGCGCGCCGCATCACAAATTATGAAGTCTGGCGCCATCCAATCAGGCGGAAGCACTATCACTCAGCAGTTGGCGCGTGATTTCTTTCTCACTCGCAAGCAAATCTTCTCACGCAAGTTTAACGAAATCCTCTTATCCATTGAAATTGAACGGAAATTCACCAAAGAAGAAATCCTTGAATTATTCAATAATAAGATGTTTTTCGGCAACCGCGCTTACGGCCTGCAAGCGGCAGCTCAAATCTATTATGGTAAGGATATCGACCAATTAAGTGTCGCCCAATACGCGATGATCGTCGGCGTATTGAAAGCACCTTCAGCTTATAACCCGCTTGCCAACCTCAAACGTGCAATGATTCGCCGCGACTGGATTATTGGACGCATGTATGAATTGGGTCATATCGATCAAACCACCTATCAAGCTGCAATCAATGAGCCCAATACCGCGAGTTACCACGGCACTACGCTGGATGTGCAGGCACCTTATATTTCCGAGATGGCACGCCAGGAGGTGCTGGATCGTTTTGGCGACAAGGCTTACACCGAGGGCTATAAGGTTTACACCAGTGTCGACAGCGCCATGCAAGCCACTGCACAGGCGGCCGTACTCAAAGGTTTGTTGAGCTATGACCAACGCCACGGCTATCGCGGACCCGAGTTACACCTTAAACCCTCCGAAGACGCCGACCTGATCGACTGGCAAGACCAGTTACAGAGCATCACAAGTCTGGGCGGGCAGGAACCAGCCGCGGTAGTCGATGTACAGGAAAAATCGCTGCGCGTATTAATGAGCAATGGCGAATATGTGGAACTGGACTGGGACCAAGGCCTTTCCAATGTTCGCCCTTATTTCACTGAAGATAGCCGCGGCGCGGCCTATAAAGCGGTAACCGAATTCCTCAAACCGGGCGATGTAGTGCGCATCACCAAAGATATTGAAGATCAATGGCGCTTTAGCCAGGTACCGGTGATTCAAGCAGCGCTGGTTTCGCTCGATCCAATGGATGGCGCAATCCGCTCACTTGTAGGCGGCCTCGACTTCAACCAAAGCCACTACAACCGCGCAATACAAGGAGCGCGCCAGCCCGGTTCCAGCTTTAAACCGTTGATTTATACCGCGGCGCTGGAAAATGGTTTTACACCAGCTTCTATTATTAACGATGCACCCATCGTGATTGAAAACACCAGCACCGGTATCGCCTGGCGCCCGGAAAATGACGACGGCAAATTCGCCGGCCCCATGCGTATGCGCCAGGCGCTGTATCGCTCACGCAACCTGGTATCGATTCGCCTGCTGCGCAGCATCGGTATGCAAACGACACTGGACAGCCTCGCCCGCTTTGGTTTCAACCCCAAAGAATTCCCGCGCGACCTGACTCTTGCACTGGGCACCCACGCACTCACCCCCATGCAGATGGCCACTGCTTATGCCAGCTTTGCCAATGGCGGTTTCAAAATTGACCCTTATTTGGTTACGCGTATAGAAGACGGGAAAGGCAAGATCGTTTACGAAGCTCGCCCCAAAAGGGTCTGCAAAGAATGCGAGAACGAGCAACCCAGCTATGCAGATGATGGCAGCCTGCTGCCATCGACACCGGCTGATAACAGCCTGCGCGCGCCACGCATTATTGACGCACGCATCGCCTATCTCATCGATTCCATGTTGCGCGATGTAGTCGACAAAGGCACCGGCCGCCTGGCCAAACAACTTGGTCGCAAAGACATCGCGGGCAAAACCGGCACCACCAATGGCCCGCGCGACAGCTGGTTCTCTGGCTACAACCCCAATATTGTTACCAGTGTCTGGGTTGGTTTTGATGCAAACACCCTGCTGGGGCGCAAAGAATTCGGCAGCTCGGCAGCCCTGCCCATGTGGATCGATTTTATGCGCGCCGCACTGGAAGGCGTGCCCGACCAATTGCCGCGCCAACCAGAAGGCATAGTGACCGTACGGATCAATTCAGATACAGGCAAACCGGCAATGCCGGGTGACCCGGATGCCATCTTCGAAGTATTTTTAGGGGAAGATACCGGCCGCACCTCCGCTGCCGGTAACGAGACTACCGAGCAGGCAACCCTGCCGGAAGAATTGTTTTAATACGCACTAATCAGCGACCACCCTCATGGATGAAGGTGATCGCAACTGTAAAACCAGCGGCTTGAATTGCTGCGAACGCTTTGACTTTTGCTGGTTGATCCAGCCGCGCAATTCTATTTTGCGTCCTAGCAGCGCCCGCCAGGCCCGCTTATCGTGACCAAACTTTTCGTTGCCGAAACTTTCCCTGTCAAACAATGGCCAGTCTTTTTTGGCGATGCGCACTACCAACTTGCCATCCAGTTCCAACCAAACCGCAGAATTAATATCCACCCTGGCAACCCGGCCGCTAACCAGCCGAAAGCCAGTTTCATCACCGCGCATTGAATTGGCTGGCAGCGGCTGCCAATACTGATTGCGCCAGATTCCCAACTTCTTATTCCGCGCAACCTGTTCTACCGCAGCAAGGCACTGGGCCTGCGCAATATTGGGAGGAACTCCCACTTGCATCGCCATTCCTGTACGCAACTGTTCTGCCGCCAAACTGCGCCCGTGGTCATCGTATACATGCGCCAATAACCGGCCGTAATGATCGCGCTGCTCCCACTCATACCCCAAACGCACCTGACCTTGGGCGCGATCAATAAACACCTGTGCCGCCGCACGGGATTCGCGCCCCAACGGTTGCCCGGCTTTTTTCCCGTGGGTAATTTCCGGCGCATTGATACCCAATACCCGCACCGAGCGACCATCCTGCAACTTCAGGGTATCGCCATCGGATACACGCACCACCTGGACACTGGCGCCAGATGACGAGCCACATTCGGCCAAACCTTTGATCGGCCAAAGCGATACCAATGACACGCATAAAAAAACGCCGGGAATTTTCATTCCCGGCGTTTTTACTAGCGCGGCTAGTCGAGAGCGAAGCAAGACAATTAGTCTTTCTTGGCGCCACCGATACGGCTGCCGAAACGCTTGGTGAAGCGATCGATACGGCCACCAGTATCAACAATTTTTTGCTTGCCGGTGTAGAACGGGTGGCAAGAACCACATACGTCAACGTGCAGGGGCTTGCCCAGGGTTGAACGGGTATTGAAAGTGTTACCGCAGCTGCAAGTTACTGCAACTTCAACGTAATTTGGATGAATATCTGCTTTCATGATGAATGCCTTGTGTGAGCTGTGCCGCCACCCGGTCTTCGCCGAGCACCGCACATGGTTTAAAAACGGCTGTTTTTGGGAGCGGCGATACTACCAGAAAACCCTGAGCGCGCAACCGAAAAACATCGTTTTGAGCAAAAAACCACCACCAAATTTGCAATATCCTGCGACTCGCTGGCGATTCAGTTATGCTGCCCGCCTTATTTGAAGATTGCTGATCGCATAACTACGACTCCATGACCACAACCCCATCAACAGCATCCCTGCTCCTGGAAATTGCGCTCCCAGTACCACTGCGCCGCTGTTTCGACTATTTACCGCCAGCGAATTTCAACCCGACTGATATACAGCCCGGCGTGCTGATGCGCGTGCCTTTCGGCAACCAGGAGTTGATCGGGGTGCTCATCAGAGTTAAAACGGAAAGCCTGCAGGAGTCAGCCAAATTGCGCCCGGCCATCGCCGTAGTTGACTCGCGACCGGCGCTCGATAGTGAATTACTCGATCTCTGTCTGTGGGCGGCAGATTATTATCAATGCGCCCCCGGCGAAGCCTTGCAAACCGCATTGCCTGTGCTGCTTCGCCAGGGCGAACCGGCGCAAGTGCGCGGCGAACCTGTATTCCGGCTCACCACCGAAGGTAAGGGTTTGCCGGAGGGCGCGCTCAAGCGCTCACCGAAACAAGCCGCACTCCTAAGCGCCTTGCAAACTCGCCAGCAGCTTAGCCGTGGCGATCTTGATTTGCTCGATATCCCGCGCACTATCGCCAAAGCCCTGATCGACAAAGGTTTGGTTACGCTGGTAGAAGTCGCCCCCAGCCCAAGCCCGCTGCCATCACAACTACTGCGCGAGCAGCCATTAATCCT
>DATIGS010000297.1:0-3831 GCA_035481425.1 Cellvibrio sp.
GACGGATGTACCTGGGCAGTTCGTGGCGCTGGCGGTGGGAACTACCGTGATTTCGGCGAGCATAGAATTGGCGGGTGGGCCGCCTGCTGCCACTGGCAGCCTTGAAGTGAGCAACAAAATCCCGCAATGGATCGAAATGTCGCCCTGGTCGAGTGACGTGCTGCGCGGCCAGAAAACCCGCTTCGCCGCGCTCATGCATTATGACGATGGCAGCACTGGCGATGTGACTGAGCAGGTGGCGTGGAGCAGCGCGACTCCGTCCATCGCCGTGGTCAATAACACCACAGACAAGGGCGTCGTTGCCGGAATCAGTGTCGGGCAGGGTCTTATCGACGTTGTTCATCCCTCGGGGCTAACCGCGACAGCCGGGGCCAATGTACTCAGCGCGCCCCTGCTGAGCATCGAGTTGCAGCCGGGATCTGCCTCCATTCCGGTAGGCGATTCGCAGACCTTCCGGGCGATAGGGCACTATTCCGGCGGCTATCAATTCGATATTACCGACGCGGATCAAATCTTCTGGTTCAGCAATGCCCCCCATATTGCCGATGTCATCAGCAATGGCGTTGTACAAGGGGTATCGGAAGGTCAGGCGATCATCACGGTTGGCTTGGGCAACATCACCAATACCGCCGTAGTTGACGTCACCCCCGCAAACTAGCGGCGAATAAACCGCCCATTCCAGCATGCACCTTGAGTTGTTGGAGTGGGCGCCGCCGATGATTGCTAAAGCCAGTGTGGCGCATATGTGCTTTTGTATTGTTAAGTTGCAGATGAAATTACTGCGCAGGTCTTCCTGCATCAGTGCATGCTGAATCGCGTTGGGTTTTAGTACTGACTTGATTATCTTTTTCATACTGAGCGATCCAAAAATCGCACAGCGCACTTAATTGTTTTTCCAGCACGGCTTGCTTATCACTTTGAACCTGCGCCCGCGCCATAAGCCGCTCATGCGCTTCCACCGCCTTGGCTAATCTGTCACTTTCTTTGCGCGCCTCTTCCGCAAAAAAATCTTTACTCGCATTCAGCTGCTTACTTTTTTGTTCAGCAATCAGCGCAGCTTCAATACGCGCAATTGCTGAATCGTCAGCGAATTGCGCAATGATCGCAGCACTAATTAAATTGCCAATTACCACCGCTAAAGTAACTACGCAAAAAAGCCAAATAACTCTGCGTGCAGATCTTTTTAGGTTACGAATTTTTCCATCGGGTTCGCGCAAATGGAAGCCTCCTTTTGGATAAAAAGCCGGCGAGGTGTAACAAGGCTGGCTTTTCAAATATGGTAGCTAGAAGTGGGCTTGAGTCACCGATCTCAGCGTCATTAGGGGTGTCAGTATGAATAGTCGATTATGGATTGCGATTGGTGGTGCATATATCCTCTACGTCTTCTATTATTTCCGTCTACGTATATTTTTTGTAGTAAAGGTTACTCCATCGCCATTGAAATTAAGGTGCATTTTCCAGAAGCATCAGCTTTATAACTAATTATGGATAGCTTTTTCCCAGCTAATTTTGCTGCCGTTAATAATGTAAAAAATGATCTTCCATTATTGGTATTCAAATCAAAGGAAATTACATTGTGTGGGCACGCGATTGCTAATTGCTTATGTGGCAGGAAGTAGCCGGTGTCGTCATTTGCTAGACCTATTTGTCTAATCTCAATTCCGTAATCAACTTCATCAGCCATTGCTGATACAGATAAAATAAAAAAGCATGTTATTGAAAGAATTTTTTTTAACATTATAAAAACCTTTTATTAGATTAATCTGACGTGAATTGTTTCAGCAAAAGAAGTGGATGGCCAGATAGGAATACATATATCGCTAACAAAAAAGTTAACTTTTTGTTTTGATGCGTATGCAGCCAATATCATTGAAAACCAAGCTTTATTCGTTGAAGGATTTATTATTGCATGTCCAGCTTCATTAACTGAACAATTATTAGGGTTGTTGAATGATGACAGTTTTATAATTACTTGTGTTTCGCTCAATGCATATATTTCAGTTACAGTTGTTTCTCCTGTCCATCCGGTTGCATTAATGTTTGTTGAAAGGATAATTAATGATGCGAAGAGAAGCGATGAAATTTTTTTAAGCATTTTTTATTAATCCAATTTAAAGAAATTATTTTTATCCTACAGCTACCAGGATCCAATCGTGTTGGATCCTGATCGTTGTTCATTGTGGTGTGAAAAGATCTAAAAGCCAAGTCATAATCTCGCTCAATTGCAAGATGGAGGATATTTTAGTAGATGGATGATAGCGGCTGTTGATGAGTTTTATTGCCTGTTGGGTTGCTCTCCGTGCTTATCTAGTGTCAATTTCTACAAATTCTTTTACCTGTATAAGGATGCTGTGAGTACTCTTGCTATTTGTTATTGATTGGAGTTTTTATGAAAAAGCTTATTTGTATTATTTCTCTTTTGGGTGCACCTGTTGTTCTGGCTGACGGAGTTCTTTTCAAGCCTACTGTTATTGGGATTGATTTGAATCAGCAGACCTTGTTTGTTGGCTTTGACCAGCAAGCGATCACAATTCCAACTCAGTGCGCGAGCAAATATGAATTCAAATGGAATTTGTCTGATCCGGGCGTCAGGGAGATTTATTCGTTGATGTTAACGGCAAAAGCTAGCAGCAAGAGGGTTTATGTGGAAATTGACTCTGCGCGATGCGTTCAAACTCAAATTACTGGTCGCTGGGCATGGATGGAACAATAACTATATTGCTGGTGTGAGCGTTCGGATAGGGCGTAAGGGTGCGTGAGCGCGGGCAACAAGGCGGTGAGGTATTTCCGGTTAAGATGATCTTTCGCCTTTGTCCAAACGATTTATTGAGGTTAAGAGTTTATTGTTCCCCAACTCCATGCTTCCATAACCCCGTAAATGGGGCAGGTGCCGGTGCCAACAGCGGTTACTTTTTTCCCTGAGGCTTGAGCAGCGAGTACAATTGATAAAATTGCTTTGCCTCCAGCTTCATTTGTATCGAAAGCTAAGACGTTTTTGTAACCTGATTGGGTGCAGTTGGCGGGAGTGTCATATAGGGGTTTATCAAAGACAACATACCCGGCTCCTGATTTGTCTACGCGCACTTGTGTGACTGTTGCCCCTTCTACAATTCCCACTGCGAAGGTGTTTAGTGGTATGCAGGCCAAAATAATTAATGCTAAAACTGATTTCATGGTTGGTGTCGCTCTCCGAATGTGAGGGCATTCTTTTTGGTTGGTATCTGTTTTAATTTTTGCTGTAAGAAACCGCATAAGGTGCGACTGCATTATTGTATGTAGCTACAGCATTACATGAAGCGGCTTCATGCGGTAAATAATACACGTTAACAGATTTTTTTTGAGCGGCTTGGGTAAGTAGGGTGGAGTACCATATTTTGCATGTATCAGGAGGTACAGATTTCCATGTGGAATTTACGTTGCATATGCTTCGTCCCAATGAATCGCTGTATATCTCTTGCGAATAGAGTTCTACCATTCCGCTTTGTGTCGTTACCAGGATGTCTATTTGGCCTGTGCAGGCGATGCTCGCAATTGAGCTGTTAGTGGCTAATGTCAAAAGCAAGGCACTGCAAGTGAATGTGAAGGCTTTCATGTGATCCATTCCAAAAGCGATTATTATTTTTAGGTTGTGGTAATTTCGTAGTAATAGAATAAAAAAAGGTTTGCAAGCGCAAACCTGCAAACCCTTTTCAAATATGGTAGCTAGAGGCGGACTTGAACCGCCGACCCCAGCATTATGAGTGCTGTGCTCTAACCGGCTGAGCTATCTAGCCATAAATGAGAGGCGCGCATTTTGGCGATAGAGGGGCGTGCTGTCAACCCCAAAATGGT
>DATIGS010000298.1:0-4454 GCA_035481425.1 Cellvibrio sp.
CTCGTGCAAAAACGCACGACTGGTTTAATGAATCCAAAAGATGCCGGCAAAATTGAAAAGCAAACCCGCAAAGAATTTCCGGAAGGCATCCAGGCCTACGGAACCGATGCATTGCGCTTCACCTTCTGCTCACTCGCTTCAACCGGCCGCGATATTAAATTCGATATGGGCCGCGTAGAAGGCTATCGCAACTTCTGCAACAAAATCTGGAACGCAATGCGTTTCACCTTGATGCAATGCGAAAACCAGGATTGCGGACAAGATGGTTCAACTGATTACGAATTGTCACTGGGCGATCGCTGGATTATCAGCAAATTGCAAATCGCTGAAAAAACCGTGACAGAAAATCTGGATAACTATCGTTTGGATTTGGCCTCGCAAGCGATTTATTCTTTTGTATGGGATGAATACTGCAGCTGGTATCTGGAAGCGACCAAAGCTGTTTTATTTAATGCCGATGCAACAGCAGCGCAAAAGAAAGGTACTCGCCGTACACTGGTGCGAGCATTGGAAACTATCTTGCGTTTGGTGCATCCACTGATGCCTTTTATCACTGAAGAAATCTGGCAAATCATCAAGCCACTTTCAGGTGCTACTGGCGAAACCATTATGCATGCGCAATATCCGCAGGCCGATGACAGTAAAATCGATCAACAGGCATTAAATGATGTTGAGTGGTTGCAAGCTGTAGTTTTAGGTGTGCGTAACATTCGCGGCGAGATGAATATTTCACCCGCTAAAGATTTGCCAGTGCTCTTTAAAAACGGCAGCAATGACGATCAACAGCGCTTGACCAACAATCAGCAATTCCTGAAAAAATTAGCATCACTGGAAAGTGTTACCTGGTTGAATGCGGGCGATGCAGAGCCTATGTCTGCCACCGCTCTGGTGGGCCAAATGGAAATCTTGGTTCCAATGGCTGGCCTTATCGATAAAGATGCTGAAATCGCTCGCCTTACTAAAGAGAGCAACAAACTCATTCAGGATATTGAACGCACCGAAGCAAAACTTGCCAATGAGGCATTTGTCGCTAAAGCACCACCTGAAGTTGTTGCCAATGAGCGCAATCGTGTTGCAGAACATAAAATTGCAGTGGAAAAATTACGCGAACAAATTCAAAAAATTAGCGCGCTGTAATAATTAATTTTCCAATGAAAATAAAAAAGCCGATGCATAAACATCGGCTTTTTTATTGGAGAACTTTTTATCCGGAATTGAACTGGGCATAGCGGCTCACAACTCCTGCGCAACCCTCCACTCTAAAAGCCTCAATGCAAATTCGATTACTAGAAAAGAAAAAAGCCCAATCTTTCGATTGAGCTTTTTGAATCAATGGCGGAGAAGGGGGGAGTCGAACCCCCGATACCCTTTTGGGGTATGCTCCCTTAGCAGGGGAGTGCCTTCGGCCACTCGGCCACTTCTCCACGTCTATCGAAACAAAGAAGGCTCTGTCTCAACAGGTGCGGCATAATACCATAATTCTCTAAAAATCAAAGTCTTAAAGATAAATTAACGGAACAAAATGCCGAATATTTTTAACTTGGATAATTAGTATTCAAATGAACATCTATTTAAAAACCAATTCCCAAAAATGCCTACGCGGCGAATGATTTCTCATGTCGCCGCGCAGCTGAAAAACATCGAAGCACAAAACAATTAAGCAAAAACTTAACTATCCTGCTCTTCCTGATTTTGTTTTTCACGTTGGATACGCTGATAAATTTCTTCGCGATGCACTGCAATATCTTTAGGAGCGTTGACACCAATACGAACCTGGTTGCCTTTAACACCTAATACGGTAACGGTAACCTCGTCACCTACCATCAAGGTTTCGCCAATACGGCGAGTTAAAATTAACATCTTTAATCTCCTTCACTCATCCTGTAAGAGTACGATTTAGACAACCCTTGCCACCACCGCCCCCTGAATACCCCCTATCACATCCCGACAATTAAATGTCTGGAAGTAAGTATCGCCTACTTTTTGCGAAAGGGAAGAAACCCTCAACATTTTTCTGCCTATTTTTAAATAAACAGTAATGCCACTCAAACACCTTAACTAAACCGCCTTTTATTAGAAGGCTTAGCCCCTCACACGGCCTTCTGACGGTTCGGCATCCAAACCAAAAGCGGTGTGCAAACTACGCACAGCCAACTCCAAGTAACGCTCATCGATGATCACCGAAATTTTAATTTCCGATGTGGTAATCATTTGAATGTTAATACGCTCTTCCGCCAAAGCAGTAAACATGCTCGATGCAACACCTGCATGAGAACGCATGCCAACACCAACAATGGATACTTTAGCTACCTTATCATCACTACGCACTTCGCGTGCACCAATTTCTTTGGCTACGGTTTCCAGCACGGCAACTGCCTTGTTCATATCATTTTTATGCACAGTGAACGTCAGGTCTGTAGTGCCATCTGCAGATACGTTTTGAACAATAACATCGACTTCAATATTAGCGGCACCTATGGGTGCAAGGATTTTCGCTGCTACACCGGGGGTATCGGGTACACCGGCAACAGTTACTTTGGCTTCATCACGGTTAAATGCAATACCGGAAACAATGGGTTGTTCCATAGTTGAGTCTTCCTCATCGAGGGTAATAAGAGTTCCTGGACCTTCTTTGAAACTGTGCAAAACACGCAAAGGCACCTTGTATTTACCGGCAAATTCTACTGAGCGAATTTGCAAGACTTTGGAACCTTGGCTGGCCATTTCCAGCATTTCTTCAAAGGTAATCTTTTCCAAGCGACGCGCGCGCTCGCAAATACGTGGATCGGTGGTATAGACACCATCCACATCGGTATAAATTTGACATTCATCGGCTTTCAATGCGGCGGCAAGCGCCACACCTGTGGTGTCAGAGCCGCCGCGACCAAGGGTAGTTATATTGCCTTGCTCATCAACACCCTGAAAACCAGCAACGACTACTACACGCCCAGCCTTAAGGTCTGCGCACATATTTTCTTCGTCAATAGATTGAATACGAGCTTTAGTATGGGCGTTGTCAGTCAAAATTCGCACTTGCCCGCCGGTATAAGAACGGGCATCGACGCCACGCTTTTTCAGCGCCATGCACAAAAGCGCAATAGTTACTTGCTCACCAGTAGAAACCAAAACATCCAACTCACGCGGATCAGGAGTGTCCTGAATTTGCTGGGCTAAACCGATCAAACGATTAGTCTCACCGCTCATGGCAGAGAGCACCACGACCATTTCATGCCCTTGTGCACGAAAGCTTGCTACTTTATCAGCGACTTGCTCAATACGTTCAATGGAACCAACAGAGGTACCACCATATTTCTGTACTAATAAGCTCATTACAGCCTATCCTTTATCAATTGACGATTGCTATTACCTACTAACTAGATCACAAAAAGGCGCCAATTAAACACCAGATTGCAACAAAAGTTAACCCAAACGGACGATTTAAAACGGTTAAATCACACTTCCTTCATCTTTCTGTACAGTTATTGGCCCAGCGTAGTTTTCACCCAGGGCACAACGGACGCCAATGCCGCCTCAAGCCCCGCGACATTAGTACCACCGCCCTGCGCCATATCTGGTCGGCCGCCGCCTTTACCACCTAATTGGCCTGCGACATAACCCATCAAATCACCCGCTTTCACTTTATTGGTTACATCCTGGGTCACACCAGCGATCAACGCTACTTTGCCATCTTCGACCGCAGCTAATAACACCACGGCCGAGCCAAGCTTATTTTTAAACTGGTCCGCTGTATCACGTAGGGATTTGGCATCAGCTCCTTCAAGATTCAAGGCCAATACCTTAATTCCAGCTATATCCACCGCTTGAGAAAGTACATCACCACTTCCCGCTGTAGCCAATTTGGTTTTAAGGGCTGCAAGATCTTTTTCCAACTTACGATTTTGGGCAACCAAAACATCCAGCTTATCGATCAAGGTGTCTCGACTGGCCTTAAGGCTGCGGCCTGCGGTATCCACTAAAGCTTCCACTTGATCGAATAATGCGAGCGCCGCTGCACCCGTGATCGCCTCAATGCGACGCACACCTGCCGCGACACCCGACTCTGACACGATGCGGAACAGGCCTATATCACCTGTACGGTTCACATGAGTACCACCACAAAGCTCGACCGAAAAACCGTCCCCCATTGTTAGTACTCGCACTGTATCGCCGTATTTTTCGCCAAATAAAGCCATAGCACCTTTGGCTTTAGCTGCTTCCATATTACACAGCTCAGTCGCAACCGCTGAGTTGGCGCGAATTTGATCGTTAACCAAGGCCTCGATGGCCTTTAATTGCTCGCTCGATACTGCCTCAAAATGAGAAAAGTCAAAACGCAAACGTTCGGAATCGACCAGTGAGCCTTTTTGGGTTACATGCTCGCCAAGGATCTTGCGCAATGCGGCATGCATCAAGTGGGTAGCAGAGTGATTTAATGCAGTAGCCTGGCGCACATT
>DATIGS010000299.1:0-13586 GCA_035481425.1 Cellvibrio sp.
TGAGATCCGCCCCAAGACTAGGCTTTTGTAAGACAACCGCTTGCTCAAGACACTTGGACGTACCACGACCTGAGCAATAGCTTTATTACAGGCTATTTCACTCTGGCTTTTAGTAAAGTCGGTTTTTTTGTTCGGTCAGCTGCGCTGACGTTTTAGATGCAAGATGAGGAAACTATGTCAGATCTAGTCTCTGGTGTTGTTAAATGGTTCAACGATGACAAGGGTTATGGTTTTATTGAGCGTGAAGGTGGTGCAGATGTATTTGTACACTTCCGTGCAATCAACGGCAACGGCCGTAAAACCTTGAAAGAAGGTCAGAAAGTGACTTTCGAAGTTACCCAAGGTCAAAAGGGTCCACAAGCAGAAAACGTAACTCCACTCTAATTTGGGTGAGTTTCGAAAAGGGTGATTGAGCAATCAATCACCCTTTGCTGTTTTAGGGCTGCTGTATTTTACCGCTCCAATTTTCCCTGCCATTGTCTTAGTGGTGAAATGGTTCCCATCGCTTTTTTATCGGCCTTCCTCCATGACGTTTGATTTGCAATCCATTCTTTGGCTCACATTTATTGGTCTGTTTATTTATTATTGGCGCGGCGCCTTATTGGTAAAAGATCGCGCTTATTTAGCGGCGCAAAGACGCTGCGAAGAAATGCAGGTCCAGATGCTTGATGAAAATGTTTATCTGCGCCGCTTATGGTTTAAACGCAATGAGCGGGGGCACTTATCGCTCTGGCGCGCATTTTATTTTGAATTCACTGTGTCGGGCGCGGATCGTTATTTTGGACGCGTGATAATGTTAGGGCCGCACATTACCCGGGTCGAACTTGATGCTCATCGCGTGCACTAAATCCGCTCAATTATTTCAATGTCATTAATTCCGGTGCTGTATGACAGAAAAATCCCCCAGTGAAAAAATCGGTGGTTGGAAAACCAAAACATCAACCGTGGTTTACGAAAATCCCTGGATTAAAGTGTCACATGAAGATGTGATAACGCCCAAGGGAACCGATGGCATCTATGGCGTAGTGCATTTTAAAAATACAGCAATTGGTGTTGTGCCGATCGACAATGAAGGCAACACCTGGTTAGTAAAACAAAGCCGCTACACGCTTAACCAATACACATGGGAAATTCCGGAAGGTGGTTGCCCGCAAGGCGAAAGCCCACTCGCTGCTGCCAGGCGCGAATTGGAAGAAGAAGTGGGATTGCAAGCCAACGACTGGCAACAATTAATGACTATGCATTTATCCAACTCGGTAACTGATGAGTTTTGCGTGGTGTTCATTGCACGCGATTTGGTTCCGGGCAAGCAACAGCTTGAAGCTACCGAAGATATAGAAGTTAAAAAAGTACGTCTTGTGGATGCCATTGAAATGGTGAAACGCGGAGAAATTACCGATGGTATTTCTGTGGCAGCATTGTTGCGTATTGCCATTGATCTTAAATAAGTACAGAAAAATAGCGTGTCTATTTTTTGTCTCTTAAACTTTTTTCTCTCAAGTTTTTTTGTCTCTCAAATTAGTCTTTAAGGTTTGGTGCAAATAACGAGCGCAGCCAATTCCACCAGCTATTATTGCCCAACATATACCTATCCAATTGATCCATATTGTGAAAATAATGCTCCGGATCTTTAAATAAAATTTCGCGCTTTAACATTCTGCGTTTGGGATTAATTGTTTTAATGATGCGTGCGGGATTCCCCGTTGCGACCGAGTTTGCAGGAATACTTTTAGTTACTACTGAGCCGGCACCAATTACCGAATTTTCCCCAATTGTCACGCCTTTATTGATGATGACTCGCTCACCCAGCCACACATTATTTTCAATCACAACGGGTTTGGTACAGCGAAATGGGCGAATGCGATTGTATATACCATGCCAGTCGCTATCGCTAACTATGACATTGGCAGCAAGCATACAGTTGTCGCCAATGCGGATTGATTTTGCAGCCGAAATGCGTACACCGGGCGAAATTAAACAGTAATCGCCAATCACAATTTCCGCGTCGGCTTGTTTGCTGGGCCAGCTGGTAAAACGTACACAATTGTCGCTCGCACAAATAATCTGTGCGTATTTTCCCAAATGAATATTGCGGCCAAAAATCACCAGGCTGCGGGGATGGGCAATTTCAGGGATACTGCCCAGGCTGTCAAACTGCGGAGCAATAAAGCGCTGCACGTACCAATTGTTAATGGTTTTATAGAGGCGTTTGATAATGTAAGGCGTGCTGCTGCGGCGCATAAGGCAAATTCAATTGTGTATGGGCGATAGGTGTGTCTGTTAAAATAGCCGCACTGATTATGAGCGAGAACGACAATGCTGCCAATTGATATAGATTCAGTAAAAGGTTTTTTAGATCCACAAGAAGGTGCTGCTTTGTATGAGCACGCGTTAGCGGTTGCAGCGCTTGGCCCTTGTCTGGAAATTGGTAGCTACTGTGGCAAATCTACGGTCTATCTTGGTAGCGCGTGCAAAAAAGCCGATACAGTTTTGTTCGCCGTTGATCATCATCGTGGATCGGAGGAGCATCAGCTGGGCGAGGAATATCATGATCCTGCGCTATACGATTCCCGATTCGGGAAAATGGATAGCTTTCGCGAGTTCCGCCATACGCTTGCGCGGGCAAAGTTAGAGGATTGCGTTGTGCCCGTAGTGGCACCATCGCAATTGGCTGCGCGTTGCTGGTCGATGCCATTGAGTTTTGTTTTTATCGATGGTGGCCATAGTATGGCTGCTGCCCTGGCAGATTATCGCTGCTGGGCGCCACATGTGGTGCGCGGTGGCTGGTTGGCGATTCACGATGTATTTCCCGATCCTGCCGATGGTGGTCGCCCACCATTTGAAATCTGGCAGCTCGCGCAGCAATCCGGATTATTTGAGGCTATGCCGTTAATAAAAACGCTGGGCCTTTTGCGCCGTATATAAAATAAATTTTTATTTGATAACCCAAATAAACGCAAATCCACCACGATAAGAATGATCGGTGACTACAAGCGAACTTTTATTAAAACTGGTGCCGTCAATATTATCGTAGCGAATAAATAGTGCGAGTCGCGTACTGATGCCGTTGTAATTAAAACTGCGACTCAGCGCCATCTGATTGTTCCAGCCGCTATAGCCGCCATCTGCATTAAAATAAGTGCGCGTATCAGTGACATATTGTTGATCTACATTGTAGTAATAATCGTGATAGGCATCGCTTGCAAACATAACACCTGCGCGATAATTGAATGCCCAATCACCCAGCCGGTTGCGATAAACCAATTGCGGTTGGAATACCGAACCTATATAGCCGGACTCGTCTGCCCCTATACTAAATACCGCGCGCCAGGGGGTTTGCAGATGCCAGCCTTGGGTAAAATCTTTGCCGCTCAAATTGATATTAAATGATGGACCTATTTCCAGTGTTGAGCCGAGTTCCGGCATGCCTTCGCGCAATTCATTTTCATCTGTGTCGGGAGTAATGGCTGCGCTGGCACTGAAGGTAAATTCATACAAGTCGGTGCGTAAAAAATTACCGCGCACACCTTCGCGATCTGAGCGAATAATTTTCCCGCGATAAACAACATAAGGAATTGGACTGACAAAATTGCGGTATTCATCTGAGCCGCGATAATCGGGGCCGGATACAGCGCCCACGCCCAAACCGAATTCCCATTTCTGTTCGCCTTCCTCTTGCGCGTAGCAGGAGTAGGTGGTGATAAACAGGATTGATGCAACGGTAAGCTTCCAGAAACAGGTTAATTTCATAAAAAATGATCTAATCCGATAGTGTGCTTAGCCCATATCGACGGGCGACTTGATGGGAGTTTACTGGTATTCTGCCCGCATTATCCACGCAATTATTTATTCCATCGAGATTCCTGTGACTACCACTGCTTTTTCATCATTACCACTCAGCGCCGATATGCTCGCCAACCTTGAATCACTTGGCTATAACGAGATGACACCCATTCAGGCGCAAAGTTTGCCGCTCGTTTTACAAGGGCAGGATATTATCGCCCAGGCAAAAACCGGCAGCGGGAAAACTGCGGCATTTGGCATTCCATTACTGGAAAAATTAAATGTGCGATTTTTTGGTGTTCAGGCGTTAGTGCTTTGTCCCACACGCGAATTGGCTGATCAGGTTGCAAAAGAAATTCGTCGCCTCGCGCGCTTAACACACAACGTAAAAGTATTGACATTGTGCGGTGGTGTTTCGATCGGGCCGCAAATTGGTTCACTGGAGCGCGGTGCACATATTATTGTGGGGACTCCGGGCCGTATTGTTGATCATATTACCAAGGGCACTTTGCAACTCGACAGCATCAATCAATTAGTGCTTGATGAAGCAGATCGCATGTTGGAAATGGGTTTTGCAGAAGATTTGGAAACAGTTTTAGCTGCCTGTAATGCCGAGCGCCAAACATTATTATTTTCAGCCACCTATCCGGATGATATTAAAAAAATCAGCGCGCGCTACCAGCGTGAACCGCAAATGGTAAAGGTGGAAGCGATCCATAGCGATACCAATATTGAGCAACACTTTTATGAATTGCAGGATGCGGATGAAAGTTATCCGGCGGTGCTTAGATTGCTCGCGCATTTCAAACCGGTTAGTTCAATTGCTTTTTGCAATACCAAAATTGCGTGCGACGAGCTGCTCGACTATTTGCGCGACCAAGGTGTCAGCGCCCTGGCATTGCATGGCGATCTCGAACAAAAGGAGCGCGACCAGGTACTGGTGCGTTTTGCAAATAAAAGCTGCTCGGTTTTGATCGCGACAGACGTTGCTGCGCGTGGTATTGATATCAAAGGTTTGGATGCGGTAATCAATGTCGATTTGGCACGCGATAGTGAAGTGCATGTCCATCGTATCGGGCGCACTGGTCGCGCCGGTGAATCAGGTTTGGCATTAAGTTTGGTGGTACAAAAAGAAGTGCACAAAATTAACCGCCTCGAAGACTACATGAAACAGTCGATCGCATTGGAATCGCTCCCGCAAGCAGACATAAAATCCCTGCCCGAACCAACGATGGTGACCTTGCATATTGATGGTGGGAAGAAAGATAAATTGCGCCCCGGCGATATTATCGGCGCGTTAACCAAAGATGCAGGCCTGCCATTTGAAAAAATTGGCAAGATCGATATGTTTGATTTCTCGGCGTATGTTGCTGTGGATCGCAGTATTGCGCGCGCTGCATTGAAGCAGTTATCTGATGGGAAACTAAAAGGTCGTAAATTCCGCGCAAGAAAGTTCTAATTATCGCTGCCGTTATCTTTTGCAAAATTAAGTAAAATATTGCGGGTGTTTTGATTGTTTTGAATTAGTTTTACCGCCTCTTGATAATCGTGATGAAGATGGGTTTCGGTATTTCTTTTGCGACCGTATGCAGCATGGATGCTGCATTCGAGCCTACATGGATGTATTTACGGCGTGTCGCAGAAGGAATATCGGAATCCATCTGGTCTCGAAACCATAATAAGTTAATAGAAGGGCGAACCATGGCCATAGCTGCAGTTGTTGTTGCAATCCTTATTTTGGTGGTGCTCATCACCGGATTAAAACTCAATCCCTTTCTTGCATTCCTGGTTTCGGCAATAGCAGCAGCAATTATGCTCGGCATTCCGCTGGATAAAATTCCCGCCACGATTGAAGCAGGTATTGGCGGCATGTTGGGATCGCTGGCGATGATTTTGTGCCTGGGTGCGATGTTTGGAAAGCTGGTGGCTGAGTCGGGTGCGGCGCAACAAATTAGCCGCAGTTTAATGGCCTGGTGCGGACCAAAATATATTACCTGGGCGCTGATGCTGACCGGATTTATTGTCGGGATTCCACTGTTTTACAATGTGGGTTTTGTGTTGTTGGTGCCACTGGTATTTTCCGTGATGTACCAAACCAAATTGCCCGCGGTGTATTTGGGTATTCCGCTGCTTGCTGCATTGTCGGTCACTCACGGTTTCCTTCCTCCGCATCCATCACCTGTTGCATTAATTCCACAATTTGGTGCGAACATGGGTACAACCCTGTTGTACGGATTGTTGGTCGCTATTCCCACCATGATTGTCGCAGGCCCCATTTTTTCGGCGCGTTTAAAATCCATTCCCAGTACACCGCTTGCCACCTTTAAACCCACTGACTTACCGGAGAGTGAATTGCCCGGTATTGCCAATAGTTTTGTGACCGCGCTCTTGCCCGTGTTATTAATCGCATTGAGCAGCCTTGCGATTTACACCTTGCCTGCTGAGTTTGCAGAAATGCCGGCGATAAAATTTTTAAGCAACTCAATGATTGTGCTGATGATTGCGCTCGCCATAGCTACTGTCAGTTTGGGGCTCAAGCGCGGTATGAGTATTGGCAGGGTGATGAATATTTATAGCGATGCAATTAAGGATATCGCGGTTATTTTATTAATTGTTGCCGGCGCGGGTGCGTTAAAGCAGGTGATGGTGGTGAGCGGTGTGAGCGAGCAATTGGCGCATTCGCTGGAAAATATCGCGCTTAATCCATTAGTATTGGCCTGGCTAATTGCAACGGTGATTCGTATTGCACTTGGCTCTGCCACAGTGGCGGGTTTAACAGCAGCGGGAATTGTTGCGCCGATCATTCCGCTTACCGGTGCCGATCCAAATTTAATGGTGCTGGCGATTGGTGCGGGCAGTTTGATGTGTTCGCACGTGAATGATTCGGGCTTCTGGATGTATAAGGAGTATTTTAATTTGAGCTTAAAAGATACGTTTAAATCCTGGTCGCTGATGGAAACGATAATTGGTGTGATGGGATTGATTGGCGTGTTGGTGCTCGATCAGTTTGTTTAAATTACCGTGCCCGTAATGGGCACAGCAATGAGATTATCGCCCGCAGTATTATTGTTAATCCAATCCTGCTTAATGAAGTACACCGCCGCCTAACAGTTGGCGCACTTCATTGGCAGCAAAGTGATAGTGTTGGTTGCAGAATTGGCAATCAATATCGATGCTGCCTTTTTCCATAAGCAATTCTTCTACTTCCTCTTTGCCGATAGTCAGCAATGCAGCAGCACTGCGTTCGCGTGAACAGCTGCAGGCAAAGCGCAGTGCTTTAGGTTCAAACAGGCGCAGCGGCTGCTCGTTAAACAGGCGATACAAAACAGTTGAATGGTCCAGTTGCAGAAGTTCGTCTGCTTTAATGGTATCGGCCAGCGCGATAATCGTTTCCCATTTATCCCGGTTATCTTCAGCATTGGTGATTAATTGTTGTGGCAGTGCCTGAATTAAAAATCCGGTCACTGTGTTTTGGTCCGCTGCAAACCACAGGCGCGTTGCCAATTGTTCCGACTGCTGGAAATAATGTTCGAGGCAGCCCGCAAGGCTATCGGCGTCCATAGGGACGATGCCTTGGTGGCGTTCGATCTTGCCGCCGAAATTTTCACTGCGTTGCGGCTCGATGGTGATAACCAATACACCATTGCCCAATAATTGTTGCAGGGTGCCGTGCCGGGCCAAGTCATCACTGAGTTCTATTTCGGGATTGGTGCGCACTATGCCGCGCAAATTATTATGGTGATTACACTCGGCCATAATTGTACTGAGTGGTCCATCGCCACGCGCCTGCAAAATAATTTTTCCATCGAATTTTAAGGTGCTGGAAAGCAGGCCAACTGCTGCCAGAAATTCACCGAGCAGGCGATGAATTGCCGGTGCTTGCGGGTTGTGGCCCAATACCTCGCGATAACTATCACCCAGGGTGACAATTTCGCCGCGAATATCGCAGTCATCAAATAAAAAACGGTGCAGTAAATCGTTGCTTGGCATGGATTAATCTCACTCAATAAATCGCTAAATCTTAATTGTCATCGCCTAATAAATTAATGCGTTGGAAGCGGTGAATATGGCGGCGGTCTTTTTTGCTCGGGCGCTGGTTGCTGATGATGTAGCTGCCCAAACCGGCTTTGCGCTCGGCGGCGCGTTTTTCGCGCAGGTTTTTACTTTCCTCGGTCTCTTCGTACAGCAGTGCTGCTTCCGGTGCGCCGCGGCGCTGCGCCGAGAGCGCTTTTACGACGACCACTTTTTCATCCAGGTCCTGGCGAATCGTTAACACCAAACCTACGATGACTTCTTTACTGGGTTTGATGCGCTGGCCATCGCAATGAATTTTTCCACCGTCGATTGCCTGCTTGGCGAGGCTGCGGGTTTTATAAAAGCGCGCCGCCCAAAGCCATTTGTCGATGCGGATTTTATCGTCGTCATCATCCTGTTCAATTTTTTGCTTGCTCATGAATATGTTTGCTCAAAAATTGGCGTGTCTGTTATTTGTGTTAACAGGCGCTAGGGCATAATTTCATCGAAATGGTGAATGGCAGGATATTGCTCCATGCGCCGTTCGATTTTGCTATCGGGTTGGTGAATGCCCAGCAGGTGTTTAATACCGAAGGTTTTGGCGGAGTCCAGGATGCGCACAGTGTCATCGATAAATAAGGTGCGCGCAGGGTCAAACTGTTCGCGCGCTTGCAATTCGCTCCAGAATTTTTGCGATTCTTTAGGCTCCTTGAATTCGTGTGAAGAAATAATGACGTCCAGCCATTGGTCTATTTGCGTTACCTGCATTTTGAGCGACAGGCTGTGCGGATGTGCATTGGTGACCAGCAATACTTTTTTTCCACGCGTGCGCAGGCGCTGCAAAAATTCGCCGACGTGGGGACGTATCTGGATTTTGTGTTTTATTTCTTCTTTTAATCCGGTGATATCCACATCCAATGCCTTGGACCAAAACTCCAGGCAATACCATTGCAGGGTGCCTTCGTGTTGGCGGATATCGCCAGCCAATTTTTGGCGTGCTGCAGCCAAATCAACCTGATGGATTTGTGCATAGCGCTGGGGCAGGTGATCCAGCCAAAAATAATTGTCGAAATGCAGATCCAACAAGGTACCATCCATATCCAGCATGACAGTATCTATTAAGTCCCAATTGATCATAAAATTGTCTCTACCACTTTCTGCAAGCTGTACGACTTATGCCGACCAAGCCCAGTATTTTGAAGCGCGCGACAGTAGCGCGCAGCCGATTGTTCCGTGCCGATGAAATCCACCTGCGCTTTAGCAATGGGGAAGAGCGCACCTATGAGAAGCTCTGTTCCGGTGGGCCGGGGGCAGTGCTTATTGTACCCTTGCTCGACGACAATACGGTGCTTTTGGTGCGTGAATATGCGGTGGGGCTGGAGGATTACCATCTGGCGCTGCCCAAAGGCGCGATTGACCAGGGCGAGACCCTGCTGGCAGCGGCCAACCGCGAATTGAAGGAGGAGGTGGGCTATGGCGCGCGCAAACTGCAATTCCTCAAGCGCATCAATCTCTCGCCTTCCTACATGGAGCACGGCATCAATGTGGTGATGGCCTGGGATCTCTACCCCGAGCGGCTGGAGGGCGATGAGCCGGAGCCGATTGAGGTAGTGCCCTATCCCCTTTCGGACCTGCTGCAACTGGTTAGCCGCGCCGATGTGTGCGAAGGGCGCAGCATCGCCGCGCTGTTTATGGCACGCGAATGGCTGGCGGGCAATTATCAGGCGCCTGAGCCAGTGCTGGATTTATCCTTAACATGCGAGACCCCTGCATGATGAATGAACCTGTCATTACCCCCGAATTGATCGAGCGCCTGGTTGACCTCAGTCGCCGCGCTGGTGCCGCAATCATGGCTATCTACAGCAACCAGGACAGCTATCACATTGAGCACAAGAGCGACGAATCGCCATTGACCGCGGCAGATTTGGCCGCGCATAAACTGATTAATGCAGAATTGCCGGAACTTTTGCCGCTGCCGGTAATCTCGGAAGAGGGGGATATTCCGGAGTTTGCCGATCGTCGCCTGTGGGATGCCTACTGGTTGGTCGATCCGCTTGATGGCACTAAGGAATTTATCGCCGGCAATGGTCAATTCACCGTTAATATCGCACTGATCCAGCATGGTCGGGTGCGCTTGGGTGTGGTGCATGTGCCGGCGAGCGATATTACGTATCTCGGGGTGTTGGATGCGCGCGAGGCCAGCAGCATAGGCGCATTCAAGTATTTGCAAGATGGTAGCTCCCAACGCATCTCTGTGCGCCCGCTCATTGAGCGATTTTCCCGTAAGGAATCTTTTACGGTGTTGCTAAGCCACAGGCACAACACCCAGGCGACAGTGGATTTGATGGACACTATCGCGCGCAATTGGCCGGGAACAATAGAGACAACCAATGCAGGTAGCTCGTTAAAATTTTGTGTGATTGCAGAAGGGTTGGCCGATTTCTATCCGCGCTTGGCGCCAACGTCCGAATGGGATACTGCCGCCGCACAAGCGGTATTGGAAGCAGCCGGTGGCCAAGTGGTATGCGCCACGCCCGCACTGACGACCCTGGCTTATAACGCCACCGAAGATCTGCTCAATCCGCATTTTTATGCATTGGGTGATAAAGATTTTTATTGGGCTACATTGTTGGTAGGCGATTAGCGCGTAATTAATTGTGTTGTGTGTAGTAAAAAACTCCAACGGCAAATCCGCCGCTTTTATAACCAAACTTCTATAGAGTTGAGAAGAAAATATTCTAAGTTTGCGCTGGTTAATCTCGCGCTATCTGGGCTAGTCTTCAAAGACGGCAAGCTGGAAAGGGCAAAATATCGCGCTTTCCAACTTGATTAACTTGTGTGGTTTTTATAGGGAGTGTTTTTTAATGAGACGTGAAAGCAAAAATTTAAAGGCCGATTTTAATACCCGCCATTCCGATTTAATGCGCGATAAATTATTGCGCGAAATATCTGATTACGAACGCCAACTTGCCGAATTGAAATTAAATGGTACGCAAGTCAATTTCAATATGATCCAAACCTACAAAGACCTGATCGCTGCGCGTCAGGCAATGCTAAAACGCTTGCCTGTGCACTATTGATACTCAAGAGCGATTTGATTGACACTGTGGTTTTTTAATCCGCGGTGCAATGCTAAAGCGCGGATCAAAATATTCCTGTTGCATATAAAGGGCTGTTGCCAATTGAGATTGGTTTTCCATTTTCTCATTAGCGGCAGCCCGCATTATTTTGCTATTCGTTCTTATCCCTTTTTCAGCGTGACCACTTGAGCGCAAGAGTTTGTGTTGCAGCCAGGTATTGGCATCATCAAACGGCATAGGGTGGTGAATAAAATAGCCCTGTACCTGATCGCATCCCAGCTCGCGCAAACTGCCAATTTGTTCAAACGCCTCAGCGCCCTCGGCAACTACCGTCAATCCCAATGCATGCGCAATGGACACTATGCCTTTGGTAATATCCCAATCCACTTTGTTGCCGGGTAAATCTGCCACAAAAGAGCGGTCAATTTTAATAATGTCCAATGGCAGGCGTTTGATATAAGTAAGCGACGCATAGCCTGTGCCGAAATCGTCCACCGCCATGCGAACGCCCAAATCGCGGCAGCGCAACATGATGCGTTTGGCGCGCTCCAAATCTTCGAGCATCGCAGTCTCGGTAATTTCAATAATTAATGCTTGGCCAAATCCGGATTGCTGTGCGCAGAGATTTTGCAATTCCAACAGGAATGACGGATGTAAAAAATGGCGCGGGGAAATATTGATATGGATATCCGGCGTTAATGAATTTTTATTCCACTGGTGCATTTGTTGCGCCGCTTCGCGCAGCACCCAATTACCCAAACGAAATTCCAAATCGCCACGCCCGGATTCAAATGCCTGGATCAATGGTCCGGCGGTAATGACTTCGCCATCCGGTTTGCACCAGCGCAGTAAAGCTTCAAAACCGACAACCGATAAATCATTTAGCTGGCAGATGGGTTGATACCAGAGTTGTAATTCATTGCGCTCAAGCGCGCCTTCCACATCCACGATTGAAATTTGCGGTGGCGCGACTTCGGTTTTGGTGGATGCGCGCTGGTAACGGTCGCCGCCCTGGCTTTTGGCGACATACATAGCCGCATCCGCTTTGCGCAGCAAATTGATTTCGTCGGTACCGTCTTGTGGCGCGAGTGCAACACCTATGCTGCCACTTAAACGGCCGCGTTTGCGCCCCTGTCCATAGGGGATGCGCAGCGCCTGCAAAAAACGTTTGGTCAATATATCGATATGGGATTCATCGCACTCGGCGACAATTAAAAATTCATCGCCACCTAAGCGGCCGATTTGATCGCCTTTGCGCACCACATCGGTCAGGCGCTGGGCGACATCGCGCAGCAATATATCTCCGGTCTCATGGCCCCAGTGATCATTGGCGGATTTAAGTCCGTCGACATCAATAAAAAATAAGGCAAAGCTGCGATTGTAGCGTTGTAATCTTTCCAGGTTTTCGTTGATGCAATTTAAAATTCCGCGCCGGTTCAATAATTTGGTCAGCGGATCAATCGTGGCAAGTTCGCGCAGTTGTGTTTCCAGTTTTTCGCGATGGCAGGCCACGGCAATCTGGCTGGCAATTCGCTCGGCGAGTGTCAGCAATTGCGGCGAGACATTGGCAACCGAACCTGTGTGGGAAAACCAGGAAGAGGCGAGTACACCGAATACCTTGTCCGAGGAAATTAATGGAATTACCAGATTGGATTGCAAACCCGCATCAACCAGCTTGCCCATTGCATCGGGTGCACCCGGATAATTGCGGGTGAAAATACTGGTCTTGCTGGTGAGCACGCGCCCCGATGTTCCTGTCGTCGACGAAAAGCGAAACCCTTTGAACGCGCTGAGCAAATGTTGTTGCTCGCCCTCAAATAATTTGTATTCAAACGTGTGGGTTTCTTCATCAAGTAGTATTAGTGCAGTACCATCGGCGCCCAATAAGGTGCGCACAGCGGCAGCTGCTTTTTTGAAAAAAATTTGAAAATCTGGTTCGAGAGTCAACGCATCCATAGCGGCCAGCAGTGAGGGCACTGCTGTATCTAAGAGTAACGAGCTTTTCATGGAGTCGTGCTCACCAGTGCATCAATAAGCCTTAAAAGGATAGGACTTGGATAAAAGCAATTAGCTTGCCAGTGAATATGCTTTTAAAGAATATTTGCAAAAGCACTCTGCGGAACAATCGATCCAGAAAAAAATTAGATTCTCCAATAATGAAATGTCGAGATTGCGCGCAATACGCTCCTTGTATTGCGGCACAATAAAAATTGAAATTGCTTTATATTGGTTCAATTTTTCGGCGTGCTGCACCAACATAAATGCTGCCCATCCAAGTGGGATTTAAAAAGCGAGTTGCAGCCGCATTTGAATTGCATCCAGATCCTTGCCGGAAAAAGCGCCTCCTTCGAGATCGAGCACATGGATGTAATTAAGGCTGGTGCGTAAATAATTATTCAAATACCAATTCAGGGCGAAAGCCGCATTGCGCTCTTCACCACCATTTATTTCCGGTGCCAACACATTGTTGCGCGGTTGCAGCTCGCCATCACTCAAGTCAATGTCTGAAATACGCAGCGCGATTTCCCACGCACCTGCACCACCTTGGCCAACCGGTTTTGCGGGTTTAATGCCATCGTATAAACCTTTATCGCCTTTGTAAGTGCGCTCTTCACCGGTGATGCTCCAACTGGTCTGTGCATACCAACCGGAAAAATCCAGATCGCTACGGTCGTTATCGCGAGTGATAGTGGTGTTGATATATTCCGC
>DATIGS010000300.1:0-13109 GCA_035481425.1 Cellvibrio sp.
TTAACGCGGTATTAGGTACTCACATTCATTTGCCCATCGCTATGTTTGGCCTGTGGGTGGCAATCGCCATTGTGGTTGCAATTCAATTTACACGGTTAGAGGTTGAACGGTTAATTGCAGCTGAAACTTTGCGGCTTCCTCCTGACCAACAGGCTAAAGGCTTGGTAATGGATTTGGCATTCGTTGGTGTGCTAAGCGGTATTGCGGGAGCGAAACTATTCGATGTTATTGAGCAACCACAGGTTTTGTTCGAGGATCCACTCGGCGTAATTTTTTCAACCGGTGGATTTTCCATTTATGGCGGTTTGATTATTGGCTGCATTGCCGGAATTATTTTTATCAAAAGAAAAAATATTGCGCTATTGCCGATGTTGGATGCAGTCGCACCTGCGCTGGCCATCGGTTATGGTATTGGCCGTTTGGGTTGTCAATTTTCTGGTGATGGAGATTGGGGTAAACCAGCGGTGATGGAACTTAAACCTGAGTGGTTGCCCGATTGGTTGTGGGCGCAAACTTATGCCAATAATGTGTTAGGCGTAGAAATTCCTGAACCGGGCGTTTACCCGACACCTTTGTATGAAGCAGTGGTGGCTGCGTTTATTTTTACAATCCTGTGGCGACTCCGAAAAAAATTAACTATTAGCGGACATTTGTTCTGTTGCTACCTCATCCTTAGCGGAATGGCACGCTGGTTGATTGAATATATCCGCATCAATCCGCTCTATGAAGTAGTTGGCGTGCTGCTCAGCCAAGCGCAAATTATTTCAATAGGTTTAATTCTTTTGGCAGTAGTTCTTGCCATGGTTTTGAAAAGACAATCCAGTCTATAAACACCGGTTTTTATTCTCTCCATTAAATCGCGGGTTGCTAGTTTATGCTCGCGATTGTGTTTTGTGTACTTGTGTACAAGTGCGTGTTATAAATACTCCCATAACCATAAATCGCAAACGGGTCATGCAGTGCACAGCACTGCTGCAGCGACAATGTTTGCAGTAAAACGTGCCGGAATGTGAGAGCGCACGACAAAAAATATTTATCAGGGATTTTCTTTTCATCAATCGGATTTCGCATGCCTGGTGTTTGCGAAAGGTCTTTTTATATCGGTATCCCGACAGAGCGTTTTGCTGGGAATGATGTACTCACCTGAAACCTTCTGTCATTCGGTCATTACGCTATCGGAGACAATATTATGCATAACAATCAATATGCGGCTGGGCCTATTGCCCAGGTGCTCAGAAAAACCTGTGGATTACTGGGGGTCGGCGCTGCTATGGCAATGCTGTCGCACGCGGCCTCTGCAGCCTGTACTTATAAAGTGGATAACGAATGGAATAATGGTTTTGTGGCGAGTATCACCATTAAAAATGATACGGGCGCGGCGATTAATAATTGGAACGTAAATTGGAGTTATGCGAGCAATCGCATTACCAGTTCCTGGAATGCCAATTTTTCCGGCTCCAATCCGTATACCGCAACGAATTTAAATTGGAATGGCAATATCGCTGCGGGCCAATCGGTGACTTTTGGTTTCCAAGGGACTAAGGGTTCGGGTGCAGCCGAGGTGCCAACGGTGAACGGCGCTGCGTGTGCGGGTGGTACTGTCTCTTCAACTGCTAATGTTTCCTCAATAGCTAGTGTTTCATCGGTGCAATCCTCAAGTGTTGCGCCGAGTTCGACTCCCCGCAGTTCCAGCGCGCCCAGTTCGATCGCCCTGAGTTCTAGCAGCCGTTCTTCTGTTGCGCCGGTTACGCGCAAATTTGTCGGCAATATCACTACCTCTGGCGCAGTGCGCTCTGACTTTATCAATTACTGGAACCAAATTACCCCGGAGAATGAAGGCAAGTGGGGCTCGGTAGAAGCGACGCGCGACCAATATAACTGGGCGCCGCTCGACCGGATTTACGAGTATGCACGTCAGCACAATATTCCGGTGAAAGCGCACACTTTTGTGTGGGGCAGCCAGTTCCCGAATTGGATTAACAATTTGAGCGCGGCGGAACAGGCAGCGGAAATTGAAGAGTGGATTCGCGATTACTGCACGCGCTATCCGGACACCGCCATGATCGATGTGGTGAATGAAGCCATCCCCGGCCACGCACCGGCGACCTTCGCGCAAAATGCGTTTGGTAATGACTGGATTATTAAATCCTTCCAGCTCGCGCGCCAATATTGCCCCAACGCGATTTTGATTTTGAACGATTACAACGTGTTGAGTTGGGACACGGATAAATTCATCACCCTCGCCCGGCCGGTTATCGCCGCCGGCGTAGTGGATGCACTGGGTGCGCAGTCCCACGGTTTGGCGGATCGCCCCTTGTCTGAAACAACCAGCAAATTGAACCAGATCGCGGCGCTGGGTTTGCCGATCTACATCTCTGAATACGACATCGAAAAAACCAATGACCAGGAACAATTGCAGGTGATACAGCAACAGTTCCCGCTGTTCTACAACCATGCTTCCGTGCAAGGCATTACCCTCTGGGGTTATGTGGTGGGCAAAACCTGGCGCGATGGCACCGGCCTGATCCAGGAAAATGGCACGCCGCGCCCAGCGATGACCTGGTTGATGAATTATCTTGCCAGCACCACGCCTTCGAGCCAAAGCTCGGTTGCCAGTTCGGTCGTAAGCTCTTCCAGATCGAGTCTCTCCTCAAGCCTGATGTCCAGTTCCTCATCGAGTCTGGTCCGCTCAAGCTCAAGCATCATGTCATCCAGCTCCGTGCGCTCATCCAGTTCCAGCTCAGTCATTGCTACCAACCAATTGGTGGTTGCGATTAACTCCGGCGGCGGCGCAGTGAATTACAACAGCGTCGCCTACCAGGCCGACCGCTATAACACCGGCGGTACCGCGCACAGCACCAGCGATAACATCAGCAACGTCGCCGAGGGCGCTCTCTTCCAAAGCGAACTCTACGGCAGCTTCGGTTATGAGGTTCCGGTGACCAATGCGACCTACTCGATTGAGCTGCATTTCGCCGAGATCTACCACACCACCGTCGGCAAGCGCTCGTTCAATGTGGCGATCGAAGGCAAGCAGGAGATGTCACAAGTCGACCTGTATTCACTGATTGGCGCCGATGCGGCCTACAGCTTCACTGTCAACAATGTGCAGGTGACCGATGGCAAATTGAATATCGACCTGACCACGTTGGTGGATAATGCCACCCTCGCCGGCTTTGCGATCTACTCAGCCAACGGCGGCAAACTGGTTGATGTACCGCCGGTAGATCCGGGTTCGGCCAGCAAGGAAAATGAAGGCGCCGATTGCGCGCTCGGCACCCCGCCAGCGGCGGCCAGCAATGCCAAACTGCCCGATCCGTTTAAAAAATATAATGGTGCGCGCATCACCGCCAAAGCCGATTGGCGCTGCCAGCGGCAGGAGATCCTGAAGCAGGTAGAAGCATCAATCTATGGCACCAAGCCGCCTAAGCCGACCACAGTGACCGGCACCGTCAGCAATACCCAAATTACCGTCAATGTGTCGCACCAAGGCAAAAGCGCCAGCTTTAGCGCCAAAGTGGAGATGCCAAGCAATGTCAGCGGGCCGGTTCCTGCCGTAGTCGTTCTGGGCGGATTTGGCGGTGATACCGCCACGATCAAGGCAGAAGGCGTGGCAATTATCACCTATGACCCGTATGTGGTGGGCGCCGAATCGGGCAGCCGCTCGAACAAAACCGGTGCTTTCTACAGCATCTACGGCAACAACAGTTCTACCGGTTTATTGGCGGCTTGGGGCTGGGGCGTGAGCCGGATTATCGATGTATTGGAGCAATCCGGTACTACGGTCTTAAAACCGGATGCGGTGGGTGTGACTGGCTGCTCGCGCTTCGGCAAGGGTGCATTTGCGATAGGCGCGCTCGACCAGCGTATCGCCCTCACCATGCCGTTTGAGTCCGGCAGTGGCGGCGTGCCGATTTGGCGCGGCATCCCCGGCGAAGGCGCGCAGAGCCCAAGCAGTGCTTATGGTGAAACCTATTGGTTGGGCGATGCGTTCAACAGTTATGTGTCCGATGTGAAGCGCTTGCCGGTAGATACCCACGAGATTATCGCGCTGGTAGCGCCGCGCGGCCTCTACATTATGGATAACCCGCATATCGCCAACCTGGGGCCAAAGTCCGCGCACGCCGCCGCGCTGGCGGGGGCAGAAGTCTACAAAGCGTTGGGTGCGGGCAGTTCGATCACCTATCACTCCAATGTGGCGAGCGGCTCCCACTGCGAAGTCCGCCCGGAACACAAGGCACAGCTGCAGGCCAATATCCGCCGCTTCCTCAAAAAGCAGTCGGCGACCACCGGTGGTTTGAACGCGCATTCCAAAGCGACAGCCAACCTCAGCGAGTGGGTGGATTGGACGACCCCGACGCTGAACTAATCGTTGAGCAAGGTTTTTTCCTGATCAAACATTTAGCAAGGATGCTATTCATTGGCCGGGCACTGGTACTTGTGTGCCATTGCCCCGGCCAGTCATCGAACATAGGAACTGCCTTCGCGGCGATGTGACAGGCGCCGAAAATACGATTTACCCGCGCAATGCAATACATCGACATGCCTATCTACTATGATGAATCCCAAAGGGTTCATTTATTACGTCGATGCATTCAATTCACCTATGAAAAATTCAATTCCCAAAATACTCAGGATGGGCTTCATCCTGGGCCTGTTTGTCTTGGTAATTAGCGCCGCCATACCCTATTACAACTTCACCATGATGCGTGACAGCGAGCGCTGGGTTGCCCATACCATGCAGGTTTTGCAAGCGGCCGATAGCTTGCGCATTGCGGTGGTCGATGCGGAAACCGGGCAGCGCGGCTATTTGTTGACCCAGGATCCGCTCTACTTGCAGCCCTTTGTTGATTCACAAAAAAAGATTGGCGAACAACTGAACCTGCTCCGCGAGTTGACTGACGATAATTCGGCCCAGCAAAAATACATGATCGAAATTGACGCAGCGACGCAGCAAAAACTAAAACTGATGCAAACCACCATTCAATTGGAGGAACAGGGCAAACACGACGAAGCGATGCAAATAATGCACACCAATGAAGGCCGGAGGTTGATGGTTGAGATACGGCGTTTATTGGGCGAATTCCAACAGGCCGAAAAGCAACTACTGGCGAGTCGCACCAACGAGGCCAATACCGATGCCACGCACACGCTCTACAGTTTCCTGATTATTTCCTGCATTAATTTCCTGCTGTTTGCACTGCTTTATTACCTCATCCTGAAAAATGCGCAGCGGCGTCATTTGGCCGAAGCGGCGCTCAATCACCAAACCAATTTATTAGGCTCAGTGATCAATAATATGAGTGAAGGCCTGTACGTGGTGGATACCGCGGGCAAGCCGCTGCTCCACAATCCGGTGATGCAGGAAATTTACGATCACCAGGTCGCGGTTATAAAACTGGATGAATGGGCGAGCACCTATGAGCTGGCCAATACCGATGGCTCGGCGCTGGATTTTAAACAGTTTCCCGCATTCAAAGTGTTGGCCGGTGAAGCAGAAGCCAGCGCGGAAATGATTGTTCGTCTGGCAGATACCGAGCAAGCCAAAATTGTGCGTGTTAGCGCCCGGCCGTTGATCAACAGCGCAGGTGTGATGAATGGCGCTGTGTGTATTTTCAGTGACATCAGCGAATTAAAGAAAACGGAATTGAAATTGCGTTTGGCCATGCAACAAGCGGAATCATCGAGTAAAGCGAAAAGTGAATTTGTGGCTAACATGAGCCATGAAATCCGCACGCCGCTCAACGCCATTATGGGGACCGCGCAGCTGCTCAATAAAACTGTAGCCTCGGCAACGCAACATAAATACATCAACATGATTGTGCTCTCGGCGCAATCCTTGCTGACAATCCTCAACGACATCCTGGATTTTTCAAAAATAGAGGCCGGTAAAATTGAGCTGGTCGCAACACCATTTTATTTGCGCGATGTGATGCACCAGCTCGCCGCTATCATGAGCATGGCGGCCGAAAAGAAAAATATCGAGCTGATCATCAATGTGGATCCAGCGATCCCGCCGGTACTGGTTGGCGATTCCCATCGCCTGAATCAAATACTGATTAACTTTATTAGCAACGCCATTAAATTCACCGAGAAAGGCGAAGTCACTGTCTCGGTCAGCGGTGAAATTAAACAGGATAAGGTGATGATGCGCTTTGCAGTGGCTGATACGGGGATAGGTATTTCGCCCGCGCAACAAGCGCGCTTGTTCTCGCCATTTATCCAGGCCGACTCATCGATCACGCGGAAATTTGGTGGCACGGGTCTTGGGCTCACGATCTCCCGCCGCCTGGTCGAATTAATGGGCGGGTCAATTGGTGTGACCAGCGTGCTCGGCAAAGGCAGCGAATTTTCAGCCATTATTCCATTTGCAATCGGCAGCGATACAGAGGCAAGCGCGCCGCATTATATTGCTGGAAAACAATTGCATTTATTGGTGATCGATGAAAACGAATCTGTGCGCGCGTCCATCGCCGCCATTATTGCGCAATGGCAATGGAGCGCCGAGTTGGTTGCCTCCGCCGCCGAGGCTGTGCCTGTACTGCAGCAGGCAAATGCAAACAACCGTCATTACGATGCAATCTTGCTTGATCGCAAAATACGCGCGCGCGCAGACCAGCAATCCATAAACGCAATTCGCACGGCATCGGCAAAAAATATCCCGGTTATTTTGATGACCAATATGTATGGGCAGGATGATATTGCCGGAACAGAAATCGAGAAGCCGGATGGTGTTTTGTTTAAGCCGGTGACCTCTTCCACTTTATATGATTCGCTCAATGAACTATCAAGCCCGGTGAAAAACCAGGCCGGCATTAATCAAGCAGCGGCAACCAACAATGCCAACGCGGCTGCAGCTAACAATGCAGCGAATGGCACCAGCACGCACAAAATTTTAAAAGGTGTGCGTGCACTTCTGGTTGAAGACAACGAGTTTAACCAGATTGTCGCGCGCGATTTATTGGAGCAGGTCGGCGCCCTTGTCGATATTGTTGGCGATGGCGAAAAAGCCGTAAACACCTTGCGCAATTGCGCGCATCTTTACGACATTATTTTAATGGACGTGCAAATGCCGGTGATGGATGGTTTCACCGCCACGAAAAAATTGCGGCAGGAACTCAATATTACGCTGCCTATTATTGCAATGACTGCGGGCGTAACCGAGTTTGAACAGACCGCCTGTATTCAGTCGGGCATGGATGATTTGATCGCCAAACCCATTGAAGTGGACAAGATGATTGCAGTAATCGCCCGCTACACATCGGCTGCGCAATACGCCGGGGTTGCGCAAAATAACAATGTGCAGGCAATCAATACCGACGGTGTATTTGATATCAACAAACTCCTGAAAATTGGCAGCGATAATCCGGATTATGTGCAAAAGACCATCGGCATGGTGCGCAATCTGGTAACCAATACCGAAGCGAATTTCGCTGCGGCAAAAAATGCATTTGCCCTAGGCGACTATGAAGCCGTGGCGGGTGTGCTACACAGTTTGCGCGGCAGCCTGGGAATTTTGGGCGCTAAGCGCCTGGTCGAAAATGCCTTGGTGCTGGAGCAATTGATCAGTGAGCAAGCCGAGCTGCCCGCATTGGAAAACGCATTGCAGGCGGTGGAAACGGAATTGTCGATCACACTGGCTGCTGCCACCCGATGGTTACAAGGCAGCGCGAATGCTGGTTCATAAAAATGTTAATGAGTAAAAAAGTTTTTTAGTTGTTGGATGCGAGTGTATGACTGATTTAACCCTCACCCAACTCGTGTTGGTGTGTGCAATTTTTGTGTGGAGCGGTTTTGTACGCACGGGGTTGGGTTTTGGTGGCGCGATGATGTCCCTGCCCTTGTTGCTGCTCGTGGATAATCGCCCGCTGGTGTATTTGCCGATTATCGCCGTTCATTTGTTAATTTTTTCTACGCTCACGGTGTGGCAGAACAATCGTAAAGCTGTAGTAAGTGATGCGAAAAAACCATCGACAGTGGATTGGGCGTATCTGAAAAAATCCCTGAAGATCATGATCATCCCCAAGCTGATTGGGGTTGCGGGTTTGTTGACCATTCCTGCGAGCATTATGAGTGCGATTATTTTTGTGATCATTTCCGTTTATTCCGTCACCTATATTTTGAATAAACCGTTTAAAAGTTCGCACCCGGTCAGCGATGGTATTTTTCTATCGCTCGGGGCTTATATCAGTGGAACTTCTTTAATCGGAGCGCCCTTGATCATGAGCGTGTACATGGCGCACGTAGCGCGCGAAAAATTGCGCGATACACTATTTGTACTCTGGTTTATTTTAGTCAGCATCAAGATGGTGGCGTTTTTAATTGCCGGGGTGGATTTGCAATGGCAAGCGCATCTCTGGTTATTGCCAGCCGCATTCATCGGGCACTTTTTTGGTTTGCAGTTTCATGCGCGTTTGATAAGTGCCGATCCGGTTATTTTTTATCGCGTGATTGGCTGTGCGCTGTTGGTGGTCAGCTTGTTCGGTTTGGTTTCGGTTTACCGCTAAATTTTTTCGTCAATATCCGGAAGCTGCACCGCGCAGATTCCGGATTTTTTTAAACGTTTTATCTCAAACATTTTTTAGCAAAGGGTTTATTTCACCTGCGCCAGGCGCGCTAATAATTTTTCGCCAACACCAATAGCCGACGCGGGATTCTGCCCGGTAATCAACTCGCGGTCTTCCACTACATTGGCTTGCCATAAATCTTTTGCCTGGAATTTTGCGCCCGCTTGTTCCAATGCGGTCTGTGGATAAAATTTCATTTCACCGCCATTCAATTGCGCCTTGGAGGCTTCCTCTTCCGCATTGCTGAATACCGTCATGCGATAACCCGCGTAAATCCATTGGGGTGCGGCCGCTTTGTTGCTGCGCGCCAGTGCGGCGGTAAATTCGTTGGCGTTAGGCAAGGTCGAAAGCAACGCGATCGGCCCGTGGCACACCAGCGCTGTGGGTTTGCCGCGGCGATGGAATTCGCCGAGCAATTTGCCCAATTCGCTGCTGACCAGTAGATCCTGCATGGGCGCATGGCCGCCGGGGACAAATACCGCATCAAATTGTTCGTAGCCAATTTGCGCCACGCGCGTGAGGCTGATCACCGGCGATTGCGTGGGCGAGGTGACTGCCAGTGAATTGAGCAGGTCGAGGTGCTGTTGCAGCGCCTGGGTGTCGCCGCCAAAAAACATTGGGTTGATTGAGCCTTTATCCAGCGTGGGTGCACGGCCGGTGGGTGTGGCAAAGGTAATGCTGTGCCCGGCTTCGCGCAGCATCTTGACCGGCTGCATCGCCTCATTCAGGTAAAAACCGGTGCTGAAGGTTTTGCCGGCTTTGAGTTCCAGCGTGTCGGTATCCGAAAGGACCACCAGCACATTGGCGGCCTGGGCGATGCTAGCGGCGGTAAGCAATACAGCGGTGCTGATTAAACGGTAGAAGCGGTTCATAAACGATTCCTCGGTGTTGTGGGTCTGGTGAGCCTGTTGGTTAACAGGTATGGGATTAGTTTATTCATGCGCTATAGGGCGATAAACTGGCCTTAAACCAAATCATTTTTTCTTATGAGGCAATAATTGTGCGCCGTTTTGATCACCTCGCCGATCTGGAAACCTTTGTGACCATTGTGGATACCGGCTCAATGACCGCAGCTGCAGTCGCGCTTGGTACTACTGCATCAGTGGTGAGCCGTGCGATTGTGCGCCTTGAAACCCGCCTCGGTTGCCAGCTGTTGCGCCGGACTACACGGCGCCTGGGGCTGACCGATGCAGGGCGCCTATACCTCGAACAGGCGCGCGGCGCATTTGGGTTGATTGACGATGCGGAGCGGGCGATCCAGCAGAGTGGAGCGCAAATCGTCGGGCGGATTCGCCTGAGTGTGCCAACGACCTATGGCCACTATCGATTGCCCGGGCGGCTCGCGCGTTTTATGGAGCTGCACCCGGGGGTGAAAGTGGATGTGAATATCACCAACCGCAATGTGGATCTGATCGCCGAGGGTTACGACTTCGCCATCCGTCTCGGCGCGCTCAAGGACAGCGGCTTGGTTGCGCGCAAATTGGAAGAGGCACCGCTGGGGCTGTTTGCGTCGCCCGCTTATCTCCAGCGCATGGGCACACCCGCTTCTCTGGATGCGTTAAAAAACCATCGCTGTATATTATTTTTGATTCCCAGTACCGGCCGCGCCCTGCCCTGGCAATTGCGCGCCGCGGACGCGGATGTGGACTGGATGCCGGAGGCGGCGCTGGAGGTGACTGATGATCCACTCGGCGTGGTTTCGCTCGCTGAAAGCGGGTTGGGTATTTGCCAGGCCTATGACTTTATTGTCGCCGAGCGGATTGCGCGCGGTTCGCTGGTGGAGGTTTTAGCGGAGCTGCGCGGGCGGCAGCGGCCCTTCTCCCTGATCTATGCGCCGCACAAGACCCTTACGGCGGCGGCAAAGGCATTTATCGACGCCATGTTGGCGGATAGTGAGAAATCTTGATTCAGACGCCAATTTTGCCGATAGCGGTGCTTGGCGATGCTATAGTGATCCCAACCTAGACTTTATCGCCGGATAATTGCCCCTATGCCCGAGGCCATCCCCCTACTGTTGCGCAGCCCCAAGGCCATGGCATTAGCGGTACTGACTTTTTGCCTCAGCCTCTCGGCCTTGATTATCTGGCAGTTGGAACAAAACCAGCGCCACGCCCTGCGCGCCGATGTGGAAAATATCGCCCAAAACCATGCTTTTTTGGTGCGCGATAGCCTCAATCAGGCGCTGACCCTGAATTACTCATTCGCTGCCATGGTGCGGCTGAGCCATGGATCTACCGCGCGCTTTAATGACGCGGCGCGCGAACTGCTCCCCTATTTCGACAGCGTTTCCCATATCAGCATGTCCCCCAACGGTGTCATCACCCAGGTGTATCCGCTCGAGGGTAATGAAAAATCCCTGGGGTTTAACCAGCTGGCCGATAGCGCGCAAAACCAGGAGGCGATCCGCGCGCGCGATTCCGGCGAGCTGACGCTCGCCGGGCCAGTGCAATTGGTGCAAGGTGGCGTGGGCGCCATTGCGCGCTTGCCGATTTTCTTGCCGTCGCCGGGGAAACAGACATTTTGGGGCTTTAGCAATGTCACCATCCGCATCGACCGATTGTTGCAGAGCGCCAACCTCACGCAGTTGGCGCAGCAGCGTATGGCCTACCAACTCTGGCGCACCCATCCGGATACAGGTGTGCGGGAAACGATTGTGGAAAACGCCGTCGAGCATTTAATCGATCCCGTCGACAAAACCTTTGCGGTGCCCAATGGCAGTTGGACACTCAGTGTGACCCCCATCGCCGGCTGGACCAATGTGTGGCTGCTGGTGAGTGAAATCGTCATTGCGCTGCTGTTGAGCCTGCTGCTCAGCTACCAGGGCTGGTTGATGGTGAGCCTGCAGCGGCGGCGCCTGCGCTTGCAGGATGCGGTGGCCGACCAGACCCGTGAATTGCTCAATGCCCGCGCCCAGTTGCAGGCGACCCTCGATGCGATACCCGACCTGCTGCTGGAGATGGATAGCAAAGGCATCATCCACAGCTATCACACCAACCAACCCGATCTGTTAACGGTGGCACCCGAGCAGTTTTTGGGCAGCAGTTTCAAGCGATTTTTGCCGGAACATGCGTGCACGGTAGTGCAGGAAGCCCTGCGCGAGGCAGAGGAATTCGGCATTTCGTCAGGCAAATGGTATTCGATGGCGATGCCGCGTGGCGGCAGCGCCACCTTTGAATTATCGGTATCGCGCAAGGCCGAAGACCAGGATGGCTTGGCGCGGTTTGTGGTGTTGAGCCGCGATATCACCCAGCGCAAAGAGAGTGAAGAGCGCATCAACAAACTGGCGTTTTACGATCCGCTCACCCAACTGCCCAACCGCCGCTTGTTGCAAGACCGGCTGGAGCGCGCGATCGTCGCTTGCCAACGCCAGGGCGCGCTCGGTGCGCTGTTGTTTATCGATCTCGACGATTTCAAAACCCTCAACGATAACCGCGGCCATCACATTGGCGACTTATTGTTGATCGCCGTGGCCGAGCGTTTGCGCCAGGCGGTGCGCTCGCAGGACACAGTGGCGCGTCTGGGTGGCGATGAATTCCTGGTGGTATTTGAAGGTCTGGACGCAAGCCACGACAAGGCCGCGCAGCAAGTGCAGCAGATTGCAGAGAAAATCCTGGCCAGCTTGAACAACGCCTATCAGCTGGAGGGCCAAGAGTACTTTAACTCGCCGAGCATTGGCATCTGCGTGTTTGGCGATGCGCCGGTGCAGATCGACGAGCTGCTGAAGCAGGCCGACCAGGCCATGTATCACGCCAAGGCCGCGGGCCGAAATACCTTGCGCTTTTTTGACCCGGAGATGCAGGCGGTCACCGCCCAGCGCTTTGCGCTGCAAAATGAAATCCGCGAAGCGCTGCAGCACAAACAGTTCCAGTTGTTTTACCAACCGCAGGTCAACCACCTTGGCCAAATCGTTGGGGCCGAGGCGCTGATCCGCTGGCTGCACCCGCAGCGCGGTATGATCCCGCCGCTGGACTTTATCCCCATCGCCGAGGAGTCGGGTCTGATCCTGCCCATGGGCAACTGGATTATCGCCAGTGCCTGCGCCCAGCTGGTGGAGTGGAGCAAAGCGGCGGCGACGGCGGACATCATCCTCTCCATCAATGTGAGCGCGCGCCAATTCCAGCATCCGCAATTTGTGGAGCAATTGCTGGCGATTATCGAGCAGACCGGCGCAGTGCCCGGCCGCCTCAAACTCGAACTCACCGAGAGCATGCTGGTTGCCAACCAGCAGGACATCATCACCAAGATGGACGCACTCAAACGCCATGGCATCAAGTTCTCGCTCGACGACTTCGGCACTGGCTACTCCTCGCTTTCCTACCTGAAACGCCTGCCGATCAGCGAGTTAAAAATCGATAAATCCTTCGTCAAGGATATCCTCATCGACCCCAACGACGCGGCTATCGCGCGCATGGTTATCCGGCTCGCCCAGAGTATGGAATTAAGCGTTATCGCCGAAGGTGTGGAGACCAAAGAACAGCGCGACTGGCTGGAGCGCGAAGGCTGTTTCAAATACCAGGGCTATTATTTCGGCCGCCCGGTGCC
>DATIGS010000301.1:0-16770 GCA_035481425.1 Cellvibrio sp.
GTAACAACGACTGCCACGTTATCGGCCAAATGCATTTTGATAACCGGTTGCGCCATACTAAAGCCTCAAAAAATATTTATTGCGCGAGTGGTGCGCGAATCGATTTGGTTAAAGTGATTCGTTTTATTTCGCCCACCACGCAGAGATAACTGATAATCGCTACAGCAGCGTGGGCGCCCACATACGCAAGTGCGCCCGAAAAAGAACCGGTTGATTGCACGATGTAGCCAATCACTATCGGCGTTACGATTCCGGCTGTATTGCCGAAGGTATTAAATAAACCGCCAGACAAACCGCCCGCTTCTTTCGGGGATGTATCTGCAACAACTGCCCAACCCAATGCACCAACACCCTTCCCAAAATAGGCGAGCGACATAATCGCTACCACCAACATATCGGTCTCAACATAATTGCATGCGACCATAGTGGTGGACATCAACATGCCAATCACAATGGGCAACTTGCGCGCAAAGGTAAGTGAGTAACCTTTTTTTGTTAATTGGTCAGACAACCAACCACCGGAAACACCACCGAGAAACCCCGCGATCGCCGGCAGAGAAGCAACAAAACCTGCCTGCAAAATACTCATGCCGCGCTCTTGCACCAAATAAATGGGAAACCAGGTCAGGAAAAAATAGGTTAGTGAATTAATGCAATATTGGCCGATGTATACACCTAACAACATGCGCGATGACAACATCTCTTTGATGCACGCAAAGGTGTTGACCGCACAGGCCTGCCCCTTGCCCTGGTTGCGATCCAGATCGACCAGTGCACCACCTTGCTCGATATATTCCAATTCACTTTTATTTACACGCGGATGTTCTTTGGGTGAATAAATTGTTTTCATCCAAATAAAAGCCAGCAGGATTCCGAGCAAGCCCATTAAAAAGAAAATGCTCTGCCAACCATAGTCATGCACCAACCAACCCATTAGCGGCGCAAAAGCGACGGTCGAAAAATATTGTGCCGAATTAAAAATCGATGCGGCCAACCCGCGTTCATGGGTGGGGAACCAGGCAGAGGTAATCCGGCTATTTCCAGGAAATGCTGGCGCTTCTGCAGCACCGACCAGCAAGCGCAATGCGATCAATAAAATAAATGCTGCACCGCCGGTGACAAACCCGACAAAACCTTGCAACAAGGTAAATACCGACCACAAAAAGATGCTGCAACCATAGGTTACTTTGGAACCAAATTTATCCAGCAACCAACCACCGGGAATTTGCGCCAGCACATAGCTCCAGGCAAATGCCGAAAAAATATAGCCCATCTCTACCGGTGAAAGACCAAGATCTTTGGCGATGTCCGGGCCGGCAATGGAAATAGTGGCGCGGTCGGCATAGTTGATGGTAGTCGCGATAAAAAGCATTGCCAGAATGCCCCAGCGAGTGCGCGATGCTGCCAATGCATTGGTGACCGCATTGGATGCATTACTTGCATGGGCATTACTTGCAGGTGCATTGGCCATTGAATTTACCTCTCAACAAATCCGGTTTTTATTGTTAAATTTTTTTAGGTCGGGCACTAACGGTAAAATTCATTCTGCGAGCTTATTGTTTCCAAATCAAACCATTCAATAAATGAAACAATCCAATTTGAGTATTAATAATTGTAGCTCGCTAATTATTCGTTGCGCCTGATACCGGCAAAACCATCATTTCAACCCACGCAGGATTTTTGCCCGTGGATTTTCGGTCCACCGGTGTAAGCGCACCGGTTTCGGGATGAATGGCGTAGAGCGTCATGTGGTGGGATTTTTGCCCGACTGCTGCCAGAAAATTGCCATCGGGTGAAATTCCAAAAGCGCGCGGTTGATGCTCGGTATCCCAGCGCCCGATTGCACTGAGCCGGCCATCGGCTTTTATCTTAAATCCACTCAAGCTATTGCTATTGCGCTCAGAGGCGTAGAGGAATTTTCCATCGGGCGTCATATGAATATCAGCAGCCCAGGCTTTTTGTGGCCAATCCTCCGGAAGCAATGCATGGCTGTCCAAAAGTGATGCGGTGCCGGTTTCGCTATTGCGTTGGAGTACATGCAAATTTGCCTGCAACTCATCCAACAAATAGATAAATTTTCCCGTTGCAGAAAAAACAAAATGGCGCGGGCCTGAACCACTATCGAAAGTGATTGCCGGTTTGCTCATGTATTGCAGTTTGTCAGTGGTGGAATTAATCCGGAAATAACCCAGACGATCCGCGCCCAATAGCGATACATAAATAAATTGATTGGTGGGATCAGCCGTTATTTGATGTGGATGCTCACCCGTTGCCAAAACCTGTGTTTCGGTTTCCGGCACTCCATTGCTATCGAGCCGGTTCATGCTGATTTTATTGCCGCCGTAGGAGGCGGCAAACAGATAACGTCCGTCTTGGTCGAGCGCAATATTCGCCATGCTATCAACCAAAGGAGCGGAACCATGCGGACTTAATTTTCCGGTAGCCGGATCGATTGCTAATACCGCTATACGATAAGGTTCGGAGCGGATAGCAGCATAAAGCAGGCGTTTATTCGGTGATAATGCCATCGGCATAACCGCACCACCAACGGCGTAGGTTTGTAGCAATGTTGATTTTTGTGTTGACTCATCCAATCTGAAAACAGAAATATCCTGCGAGTCAGTATTGGCAACATAAATGATGGTGTTTGCATAACAACCAACTCCTGACATGCTTACGAGAAGCATTGTCAGGAGTTTTTTCCAACCGGCGATTAACCTGGGCGCGGACATCATTAGCAACAATCATCACTCAAAATAAGCTGACATTTTTTGCCCGTTTATTTCCAGGTTGGTGAAAGTGACATTTTTCAAATTTCTAAAATCCATAAACTGGTTGGATGATTTCACCTGGATATTATTGAACAACACATTTTCCAGCGGCTGTTCCTGCGGAGCATGGCTGATAAAAAAGGTATCGACTTTATCGGCAACAATATTTTCAAACACTATATCGTGATATTTGGATGGAAATTTTCCGCCCAAGTAACCCGCCACATAACTCAAGTCAAACCAGAAAAGATATTTTGCTTCGCCAATTTTGGTGTTGCGGATACGCACATGTTGCACGCTGCCGCCGCGATCCAGATTGGCTTTCAAACGGAACACTGAAGTGCCTTTGATGTAGGTATTATCAGTGAAAAAGACATTCTTGATTCCGCCCGACATTTCGCTCCCCAGGCCAATGCCATCTTCACCATCGAGAATATTATTTCTAACCACCACATTTTCACTGGGGCGGGCAATGGTGCGGCCATCCAGATCGCGGCCGGATTTAATCACCACCGAATCATCGCCAGTCCTGAAATGGTTATCTTCAATCACTACCCAGCGGCCGGAATCAATATCGATACCATCATTATTCGGCAACATACTATCGACATTCACATTGCGCATTTGTGCGTGATCAACATAGACCAGGTGATTGACCCAAAAAGGCGAGTTAGTCGCGGTATAGCCCTGCAATAAAACGCGCTCGGCATTCACAATCTGGATCAGCGGTGGACGCAAGAAATGGCCTTCGCCAAATTGTCTTTTTTCCAGCGGCACTCCATCAAAACCCATCTGGCGCAACTTGGCGATATCGCCTGCTTGCTGTTTGTGCCATGCATGGAATTCGTTCTGGGCATTGCCATCAATGGTGCCAGTGCCGGTGATTGCGACATCGGTAACCTTATTGGCATAAATCAATGGCGAGTAGCCGTAAATCTCGGTGCCTTCCCAGCGGGTAAATACCGCGGGCAAATAATCTTTTACTGCCGCGCCAAACAATAAGGTCGCGCCTTCAGATACATGCAAATCAATAAAACTTTGCAAGTGGATAGGACCATTGGAAATCCATTTTCCGGCGGGAATCACCACGCGGCCACCACCTGCTTTTGCAGCGGCATTAATCGCGCTCATAATCGCGGGGCGGGAATCGCCAGTGGAATTCGCTTGTGCGCCGAAATCGGTGATGACGAAATTTTTATCCGGAATTTTGGGTGATTCGATTTTTTTCAGAATCACATCCATTTGCTTCCAATCTGATTGCTTATAGAAGGTGCTTTTTGCCTGGGCAAAAGACAATGTTGAAAGCAGCATAAAAAAAATGCAGAAAACTGACTTATTAACATTCGTTAGCATCTTATCTCTCACTTATTCTCACCTATTTGATTTCTCATTTTTATTTCCAGCTTATTTGAATTCTGAAATCTCTACACCCGCCAGGATGAATGGACCTACGCCATGCGGATCGTCAGTGCGAATGGCTTCGCTGACGTAATATTCAAAAGTGCCAGTGCGATAGGGTTCATTGCCCAAGCCAGCGCTGCCGCAGGTATTCAGCAAATGCAGGCGCCCCAATTCATCGATTTCTGTGTGCCTGCTTACCAGACTATTGAAAATATCCGCGGCGATGGCTTTGTATTTTTCCGGCAGGTATTTTTTGTTGTACCCCTTGGCAAATGCGTAAGCAAACATGGCGCTACCCGAGCTTTCCAGGTAATTGCCGTAGCGCTTGCCCTGGTCGGTAACCTGATACCACAATTTACTTTCATCCTGCACTTTCAATAGCGCTTCGGCCAGTTGATTTAACAATCTAATTAATTCTTTACGTTGGGGATGGTGCTGCGGAAAGTAATCCAGCGTATCTACCAATGCCATCGCATACCAACCCATGGAGCGCGACCAAAAATGTGGCGACAAACCTGTTTCCTTATTGGCCCAGCGCTGCAAGTGGCTTTCATCCCAGGCGTGATAGAGCAGGCCGGTTTTTTTATCGAGTGTTTTGCTTTCAATTAACAGGAATTGTTGCGCTATATCATCAAATGAGGTTTTTGCTTCTTTGTGTTCCTGCGCAAATTGGGCGTAGTAAGGTGCGCCCATATAAAGGCCATCCAACCACATTTGCCAGGGATAAATATTTTTGTGCCAGAAACCGCCTTCGGTAGTGCGCGGCTGCCACTGCAATTGTTCACGCAGGGATTTCATCGCAACCAAATAGCGCTCGTCTTTATATTTTTCATGTAATAAAAATAACAACTTGCCGGGATTGATCGAATCAATATTGAAATCGGCAGGATTATAGCCGTGGATTTTTCCATTTTTATCGATCAGTTGATCCACAAAAGCTTTGCCATAGGCGAGGTATTTTTCGTCGCCGGTTTTTAAATAGAGTTTTTGAAAACCGTACAGCACTAGTGAATAGGGATAGCCCCATTCCGGCCCGGTTAATTGTTTGAATTCGCGCATGGTCCAGGCTTGTGGATGCTGCTGCATAATGGAGTCGGCCATCAGGGTTGCAGAATCGAGCGAGGTTTTTTGCTGTGCGTGTGCAGCAGTGATAAAAAATAAGCAGGAGAAAACGGAGAAAAAACTAACATTCAGTAATGCTTTTTTCATGATGAATTTGCTTCCTGTCGTTAAAAAAAGCCATCGACTTGCGTCGATGGCCTGAGCAATAACTCTCATCAAGCCTTTAGAAGGTAGCCCTGATACCGAGACTGATTTCGCGGCCAGTGTTGTTAATTTCACGGATCAGATCCAGGTCGCCGCCCGCATCCATGGTGCCCGTGGTGTAAAGTCTTTCGTCTTCTTCGGTCAGGTTAATAACTTCCAAACTGACTTTGACATTGTCGGTGATGTTATAGAACGCCGACATATCAATACGGGTTGGGCCTGTGGTGTTTTCCGAGAAGTTTCTGTCGCTGCCGGGAATTGCAGTGACGTAATCATCACGCGAGTTCACTACTACACGTGCGCCAAAACTTTCCCGTTCAAAATACACACCGTAGTTGTAGCTATTTTCAGAGAGTCCAAGCAGCGGCCCTTTGATATCGCCAGGATAGGTAATTTCAGAATCCACATAGGTGTAGTTGGCGAAAAGACCAAAACCTTCAAGCGCCGGCGGCAGGAATGTAAACGGTTGTTGATAGGACACTTCATAACCCTGCACAGTGGCGCCTTCACCATTTAACGGCGTGGTGATATTCCACTCGTCGTTAATGGTTGCACCGGCATTAGGATCGAACGCTGGCGAGCTTGGGTCTGTTTGCGGATAAGCGGTAGCGACAATCTTTTTCAGCTCATCAGGCAATGTGCTGGAAATAGTGTCGTTAAGGATGAAGCTATCAATATCTTTAAAGAAGAAGGTAAGGCCTAGCACTGACTCTTCCGCAAAATACCATTCAAAACCCAAATCAAATGCGTCAGCCATGGTTGGATCAAGACCCGGATTACCGATGGTGATATTGCCGTTAATCGGTGTAGCGTTCACAGTCGCGGTCATGCTGGACAAATTGGGGCGCGATAAATTTCTGTTCGCGCTAAATCTAACCAGGAAATCTTCAACCACTTCCAAAGTCGCGTTAGCAGATGGCAACCATTCGGCGTAATCGCTTTCGCGCCGGGTTGGAACATTACCGGCAACACCCAGAGATTCCACTTCAGTTTCAACGTAACGCACACCCGCATTTACCATTAAAGGCATGCCTGCCAAATCCATATTGCGGTTGTACTCAAAATAAACGCCCGCAGTATTTTCAGTTACATCAAAGGTGGTGGGGTCATTCGGGTTAAGCGTAAATGAACCTGCGTTATAGGCCGCTTTGGTCGCTGTAAAATCATTGATCACAAAATTGGTGGGGAAACCCGCCGGTGGATTGATGGCATCGCCATAGCCACTGGTTACTGCCGATAAAGTGGTTGTCAAATTGGTAGACGCAGCAGTAATCGGCAATATGGTGCTAGTGCCTGAACCTGTACTGACTTTGGCAACCGGATCAGTCAATGTACCTGCAGTCGGGTCGTGACGTTCGGAAGTAATATTGCGCTCATTCCAAATCACACCACTTTTAATGGTGGTCTCATCTACATCCCAGGTCAGGTCGGCGCGGAAGGTGTCGTTCTCGCGTTCCACCACATCTTTGCGGATAGTGGGCGTGCTGAAAAAATAATTCAGTGGATTAGTGATATCAAATCCATAACTCATTTCTGCGATGTCGCTGTTGTTGCGGAAATCGTAAGAGAAATAAGTTGGATTCATGCCATTAATTGCCTGGCGTGTTGGTGCTGACGCGTTTGCGTAACTCGGTGCTAATGCATCCAGGTTAAAGCGATATTGTTCTTCATCATAAACAACCGCTGCATTGCCATACATTAAGTCCAGCTTTAAATTATCGGTCAGCTCAAACTTGCCGGATAAGACCACCTGGTCAAAATCGGTTTCGCTGAATTGTCCACGGCTTTCTACGCGCGGTGTAACACCGGTAAATTCACCAGCCACTGCAACGCGGCCCGCATCGTCCAGCACAATACTGGTAGGTGTAATGGAATTAAATGTATTGCGGAATTGTGCAAAATAATTGTACGACGTCACATCGGTTTTAAGATCGGAACTTAAATAATCGAGCGTAAATTCCATGCGGTCAGTCGGACGGAATTGGAACGAGCCAGTGACGCCGGTGCGCTCCTGATCGGTATTAAATGAATCCATGCGCGGCAAACGCGGGAAGAGTACAAAATCCAATTTTTCATTGGCGAGTTTGGCGTGATTCGGATCGAGATTCGGATAGTTGCCAAATGGATCGGCGGTGCCGGTGATATCAACTGTGGAATCATTGCCAACAAAACTTCTGTTCGAGTTATCGAACGGCGAGGTGTAACGCACTGTACCAAAACCTTCCTGGCGAATATTGCGTTTGGATTGCGCAAAGCTCAGCAACACACCGAATTTATCATCGTTAAACGTATTGCTCACCATGGCGACAACACGTGGGTCATCTTCGCCGGTTAAATTCTCTACCGCCATGCTACCGCCTACTACGGCGTGCAAGCCGGGATTATCAAAAGGTTTGGCGGAATACAATTCTACGGTTGATGCAAGGCCACCTTCTTCCAGTGAACCTTTTGCCGATTTATTCAAAATAATTTTATTAAATAATTCGGAGGAGAAAACGTTGAAGTCAAAATTACGCCCGCGGTTTACACCGCCAGAGGAGTCGAGGCCACCGGTACTGGAGGGAACTTCCATGCCGTTCAAGGTGGTCGCAGAAAAACCCGGGCCAAGGCCGCGCACGGTGATATTGCGCCCTTCACCACCTTCACGGGTGATGGCAACACCGGAGATGCGCTGCAGCGATTCCGCGAGGTTGAGATCGGGCATTTTGCCGATATCTTCCGCGACAATCGCATCCACATTATTGGCAGAGCCGCGCTTGGTATTGAGCGCATTCGCCATACTGGCGCGGAAACTGCCCGTCACAATAACTTCTTCAACCGAACCGTCGCTCTCGGCAGGTTGGGCAGAATTTTCTTGCGCGTAGCTGATTGCAGGGAAAATACTGGCCGCCATGGCTAACACCAATGGGTTAACAGTAAATTTTTTCATAAGCTCTCTCCTCATTATTTTTTATTACGTAAGGCTGTATTTAAACCCTATTCAACCGTGCTGCGGTTGATAGGGTTTAAATCCAATTAACGCTAAGGCCGAGGCAGATGTAGTAGTGGCGTTGTATCGGTCACATTAGCTTAATTGAATTTTTATCAAGGCTTGTCACACCTCGACGTCGAACACACATGGCCAATTATTGATAGTTATTTATAGTTTTATTTAAAAAGCATCGGGTGAATTGCAAATACCTAAGCGCGACTCACCAGCTTGAAAATAGATAAATTCGCTTGCGCTTTTGCGCGTGAATAATTATTAAATTGCTGCGTTTAAAAAACCTGCGCCCCTTCTCAGGCACGCAGGAAATCGCTATGAGCAAAGTACGTGTACGAAAAAAACTGCAGCGAAACCGATACAAAAATTTTCGCACAGGATTAATAACTGTCATTTCAGTCATCGATCCGTTGAATTGATTCTGCGAGCTAATCATTAACAAATCAAACCAATTGGTATCTGAACCTATCCAATTTGTGTATCAAAAAATCGCCAATCGATATCCGGTGTTCAGTCCTTAAATTCCGGCAATACTTCGCGCAGCAGGGTTTCCAGCGCGGGATTGTGATTGTCCTTTCGGTAGCTATAGACCATTTCGACCGGCCGCTCTGGTGTAGTCAGCAACTTGCGTAGCAGTAGTCCCTCAAAATGCAAACTGGTTGCCGACTTGGGGATAAGCGCTACACCAATACCCGATTGCACCAGTGCCAGCATGGTATGGATTTGCGCTACATACTCGACGATCTGCGGCAACACTTCTTCCTGCTGAAAACACGCGGAAAGCAAATTGTGGAAATAGCGCGCCTCGTAGGGGGAGTACATCAGGAAGGGTTTGTCGTGGAGGCTGGCGAGGGTCGGCTCCTCCGGCCATAGCTCTGCGTCTTGCCGGGGGATGGCGAGATACAGTTCTTCGCTGCCTAAAATCGCCGTTTCCAATTCACCATCCTGGTTGTGGGGGCGGACCAGGCCTATATCCAACACATTGGAATGCAGGGCTTCGAGCTGTGCGCCGGTCACCAATTCTTTGAGCGTGAGCGATACATCCGGCGCCCGCTCGCGCAGCCGGCGCACAATCTCCGGCAGCAATTTATAACCGAAGGACGCCGTAAACCCGATCGCCAGCGAGCCCTTCTCCCCTTTTGCATTGCGCCGCGCAGTCGCGGCCGCCTCTTCCGCCATCCGTAAAATCCGCGCGGCATCCGGAAAAAACGCCTTGCCTGCTGCCGTCAGGCGCACGGTACGGCTGGTCCGCTCAAGCAACTGCGCACCGATTTGATGTTCCAGCAAACGAATCTGCCGGCTCAGCGGCGGCTGGGTCATATTCAAGCGCTCGGCAGCGCGGCTAAAGTGCAATTCCTCCGCTACCGCCACAAAACAGCGCAACTGGCTAAGCTCAAACATTTATTCACCATTCGCATCAATTTATAAGGATTAATTCTCCATTGATATTAGATGCTTCGGCGCAACACGCAAGAAACCACAGCCAACCCAACGTTCGAATTAATCCCGCCAACAATACCCGCACCACTTTTTACTGGCGGGTTCGGCTGGATACTGGCGGACGCCAGGGAGAAGGCTTCGTGTTTTGATGATCCCTACATCACTGCCTGCCCTCGCTGCATGCAAGTTAGGCAATCGGCTTCACTGCTATACCTCTCATTTATGAGAGCTCTCCCTGGATTCAAGAAAGTCAGTCCTTTTTCTTGGAACCCTTGTGCCCCGTGCTTGCACGGGGCTTTTTTATAGTGATGTGTGAGCCAGGCGTTCGCATAAACGCGACTCCCAGTTTAGGAAAACCCAATTCGGGTCGGTTCGAATAAATTTAATCGGGCGCGAACCCCGGGTAAATCACCCAAGATTAGCGCGGCGCTCGCTGCCGCATTCCCAATAACAAGAGAACAAATCTATGACGAAACAGCTTAAAAAATTATTTGTCGCGCTCGCATTGGCCGGCTCTGGTGCTGGCCTGGCCATGGGCGTGCAGGCAGCCGATGGCGCCGCAAAAACCCTGAGTGTTTACACCACCGCCAAAGACACCAACCAAAAACTGAGCCTGACCGGCACCCTCAGCTTCACTCCGGCCAAGCAAAATCCGGAGAATGAAATTGCGGTGTACGTAAACCCGAACAAACAATTCCAAACCTTTTTAGGTTTTGGCGGCGCGATTACCGATGCCAGCGCCGAAACCTATGCCAAGCTCAGCAGCAAGAAGCAGAAAGAATTCCTGAAGGCCTATTACGATAAAAAAGACGGCATAGGCTACAGCCTGTTGCGCACCACCATCCACAGCTCGGATTTCGCCAGCGGCAGCTACACCTATATCGAAGAGGGCGACAAGGAGTTAACAACCTTTGATATCAAACACGATCGAAAATATCGCCTGCCGATGCTGAAAGCGGCGATCAAAGCCGCCGGTGGAAAAATCACCACCTACGCCAGCCCCTGGAGTGCCCCGGCGTTTATGAAAGACACCAACAATATGCTGCAAGGCGGCAAACTCCTGCCCGAATATAACGACATCTGGGCAACCTACTACACCAAGTTCATCAAGGCCTATGAAAAGGAAGGCATCCCCATTTGGGGGATCACCCTGCAAAACGAACCCATGGCCAAACAAACCTGGGAATCGATGATTTTCACTGCCGATGAAGAGCGCGATTTCCTCAAAAACCATCTCGGCCCGGTGATGAAGAAAGAAGGCCTCGGCGATAAAAAAATCATCGTCTGGGATCACAACCGCGACCTGATCGTACATCGCGTCAACACCATCATGGCCGATCCGGAAGCAGCGAAATATGTGTGGGGTGTTGGCTACCACTGGTATGAAACCTGGGCGGGCGGCAAGCCCATGTATGGCAACGTAGCCGAAGTGAACCGCGCCTATCCCAACCTGAACTTGCTGGTGACTGAAGCTACCGTTGAAAAATTCAATGCCGAGCGCTTCCACTATTGGCCCAACGCCGAGCGTTACGGCGATTCCATCATCAACGATTTCAACTCCGGCGCTGTGGCCTGGACTGACTGGAATATCTTGCTCGACAACAAAGGCGGCCCGAACCATGTCGGCAATTTCTGCTTCGCGCCTATCCATGAAAACAATGGCGAATTGATCTACACACCCACCTACTATTACATCGGTCATTTTTCCAAATTCATCCGCCCCGATGCCAAACGCGTCAGCGCCGTGCCCAGCCGCAGCACCTTGCAAACTACTTCATGGTTGAACACAGACAACAAACTCGTCACAGTCGTGATGAACAGCAGCGATGCCGCCGTTGACTACCGCCTGTACATAGGCGATAAAGAGACCCGAGTGAGTATCCCCGCCCACGCGATGCAAACGCTGGTGTATTAACCAGGCAATGTGGAAATGAATTAAAAAAAATCAGGGATGGTATTCGGTCAAAACCACAAAACCCGCTTCGGCGGGTTTATTTCATCCTGGACTTCGCTCTGCAATAAAGAGATCGATATAGGAGCCAACAAAGGGTGCCAATAACGGGGGGAAACACACCGTCGCTCAGGGTTTACTGAGCTCAAATGTCTAAGGATTAGCGTTAATGAACCAGAACCAAAACCAGAAAAATAACGTAAAACGACTCTGCGTTGCGGGCACGGGCATGATTACACCGCTCGGAGCTAACACCGCAATGACCATTGCCGCGATTAATGCCGGCATCAACGCGTATCAAGCTTCTTCGTTTTTCAACAAACAGGATCGGCCGATGTCGGTCACCTCGGTACCTGAAGGTGCACTCCCACCACTACACGACAATCTTAAACAGGCTCCACTCACTGGGCGAGAAAAACGCCTGATCCGCCTGGCGATGCCCGCACTGCAAGAAGTATTGCGTCACTATCCATCTGAAGATCCGCTACCGTTATTTTTGGCAGGGCCGGAACCCGTATATAGCAATGTCAAAGCCACCAACGCGAAAATAATAACGCACATAAAAATTCAGGCGGACGCCAATATTGATCTCCTCAACAGCCGCTATTTTGCCGCCGGCCGCGCAGGGCTTATAGACGCGATCGATCTGGCCTTTCGCTATTTCTCGGCCACCAATGCCACTTATGTTTTAGTCGGCGGTGTGGACTCCTATTTGGATACAGCCACACTCGGCAGCCTGGATGCGGAAGATCGGGTACTCGCTGAAAACATATCGAATGCATTTGCTCCCGGTGAAGGCGCCAGTTTTTTGTTGTTGCGCAACCCGGCATTCAATGGTGATACAACGCAGCAAGAGGCAGTGTTATTCGAGCCAGGCGTAGCCTTGGAAAAAGGCCATAGATACAGCGATGAGCCCTATTTAGGCGATGGCTTGGCCAACGCATTTAAAGTGGCTATTGCCAATGGCAGCGGCGAAAAAATATCAACGATTTTTTCAACCATGAATGGTGAGAGTTTTTTCGCAAAAGAATTCGGTGTTGCAACTATCCGCAACCAATCAGCGCTGCACGAAAAATGCAAACATGAGCACCCGGTTGATTGTTTTGGCGATATGGGTGCGGCGACTGCCGCGGTGTTAATTGCCTTGGCGCAACACAAATTATTAAAAACCAATGGGATAGCACAAAGCCTTGTCTATTGCTCTTCTGATATGTCAGCTCGCGGGGCGGTCTGTGTCGCTATTAAATAAGGATCAAAACTAGGAAAAAATTATGCAAACAGGAGAATCTATCAAAGTTGTATTTCACCACGCGGACGATGAAGCATGCCCGTTTTGCCCTGGCGAAAAAGAAAAACCCTGGGTGACTTTTGAAGGTGAAAAAAATAAATCCGGCATTTTACGCGACGCAATGAATGATCCAACGCGATGCAACTATGCACAACAAAGCGGTGCCAGGCCTAAGGATGGCAAGGATGGAAGACAAAACCCTGACCCGGTAAAACCAACACCCCAGCCCATTTTTTCGCATTCGCAGTATGGTGAGTATTCCAATCAGGCTCACCACAGCATCAGCGGCAATGAGATTATGAAAGGCCACAAAATTGAAAAAATCATAAAAAAAGAAAATGGCAGCGATTTTCTGGGCGACACTGGCTACACCATTAATAACTGTGCCAATGGCGTTTACCTTCCTGCCTATCCTAAAAAATTTGGCGGCATATGGGGGAAAGCTATTTACCCAAAAGAATATCCGCTCGCTGACGGAAAAAAAATCACTATCACCAACGCGGCCGACGACGACACCTTTAAATTTCTGGTAATGAAACCGGCGATGGAACGCATCGGGCAGGCCCACATAGGTGGACACGAAGGTTTCTATTTGGAAACTCTCGAAAAATTTTATCCGGACTATCCTGCCAGCGTAAAAGAAAAGCTGGATGAAATTGCAGACAAGGTTTATCTCAAAAGCCAGGAATGTCCATTTTGTGTTGAAAGCAATGGCAAGCCTAAAAAGCCCTATCTCCCACCGTATAAAATCAACCAAATGCTGGACAACTTATCCAAAAGGATAGAAAAAAAATTAACCTGCCCACCGGATCAATGGCCGTATTTTATTTCCAAGTTCTCCAAAGACTATGTTGTGAGATCAAAGGGAGTTACTTCCAAAAAGCATTTGCTAACCATGTGAGAAAAATTATGTACTTCCAACTCAAGCGCGACAAATTCACCGATATAGGCATAGTGGAACCAGAGGATATTCCCTTGCACTTGAGTTTCCTCAGGGGAGCTTTTATCAATACCCCAATTGCCACCATGACCTTTACCACCAATGCCAGTGCGCAAGATGCACTGCCCGATTTTGCCGGCGGCAGCATCCCGGTCATGTCAAAGCGTTTTTTAAGCTTATTGGTGCAAGCCGGTGTAGATAACCTGCAGGTATTTCCCATTCTTATCAAGAGCGAAATAGATGGGCATGTTTGGGATAATTTTTTTGCGGTGAATATTATCGGGTTAATTCAATGCGCTGATTTAGCGGCATCCGATTACGGCGAAATATTCCACGGGCTGTATGATTTTGATGTGTTGGCAATCGATATCGAAAAAACCAATAACGCATTATTTTTTCGCTTACAAGAAAGTCCATCCATGATCATTATGCACAAGAGCATTGGCAAATATCTTATGGAGAATGACCCTGAGCCGTCGCTGACCGGTTGGGATGTAGAGGAAATAATTCAGCAGACAGTGCCTTAACAAAAAATAATCCTTATATGCTTTCTGCTGACATCATTGGCTGGCAAACTCCGCTGGTTTTATCCACGAATAACAAAGGAATTCTGACATGAAAAAATTCGCCTTACTCGCCGCGGCAATCCTGTTGCACGGCTGCACCACCGCCGATACCACCATCGCTACCGATAGCTTGCCGCAGGCCGATAAAGAAAAACTGGTCGCCATTACCCAAAGCTTGCCCGCCGAACACAAGGCCCGCCATGCAGCGCGCCATCCGGTGGAAACCCTGGCGTTTTTCGGGATTAAACCGGGTGATACGGTGATTGAAGCGCTGCCTGGTGAAGGCTGGTATTCCCAAATCCTGTTCCCCTATCTGGGCGATGAGGGGCGCTTGATTGGTGTGGACTACGACATGACCATGTGGCCGCTGTTTGGCGCCTGGGGTTCAGACCCGAAATTTTTAGCTGAACGCAAAGCCTGGCCAGCGCAGTGGGCGAAAGATGCCAAAACCTGGGGCGGCGAGAATGGTGCCAAGGGTGAGGCTTACACCTTCGCAACCTTGCCCGCTGACCTGACGGGTAAAGTCGATGCGGTGTTATTTATCCGCGCATTGCACAATCTCGCGCGCTTTGATGCCAAGGGTAATTACCTGAAAGAAGCGCTCTCGGAAACCCATCGTGTACTTAAACCTGGCGGTGTGGTCGGCATAGTGCAACACGCCATGAGCGAAGCCAAACCGGACGCATGGGCCGATGGCAGCCGCGGCTATCTGAAACGCTCAAGGCTGATCAGCGATATGACCGCGGCCGGATTTGAATTCGTGGGCGAGTCGCCAATTAACCTCAATCCCAAAGACGACCCGCAGGACGGCGAAATTGTCTGGCGCTTGCAGCCCAACATGAGTGCGCCGGAAAACAAAACGGCGACGCCTGAACAAAACGCAAAATACCGCGCTATAGGTGAGTCCAACCGCGTGACTCTTTTGTTTAAAAAGAAATAAACGGGTATTTAAAAAGAAATAAATGAAAACGCGCGGGCGCTATCGCTGATAGCGCCCGCGTTATTTCCAAACATCCCGCCGGTCAAAAACTCCCTCCGTTAAACCACCAATCTCACTTTTTGTGCGCTGGTGCACCATCGCAAGCGCCATAGCGCTTGTTATTAGGTGATTATCGGCACTACCATGTAACCGATTACAAAAAACAGCAAAAAATCTCCTTAATAATAACTGGAAGAGCCCTTCCTCCAAGGTTCCCCCAGAGTTGCCGCCCATGTAATCGTCAGGCAGTACGCAGTCGCCAAACCTCCAACAATAACCTTCATTTGCAGCAGTTCAGCCTGCAAGGACTTTATTTGCTGCGCCAAGGATAACCAATATGAAAATGCTAACGACACTCAAGAAACCGCTTTTGAAAAAAACCGCGCTGGCGCTATTAACCTCCGCAATGGTTGCACCCGCGTTCGCCGGCTGGACCGTCAACGGCACCCAGGTGCTCGACCCCAATGGCAACACCTTTATATTTCGCGGCGTAAACCATGCCCATACCTGGTACGCCGACCGCCTCACCCAATCGCTCAAGGATATAGCCGCGACCGGTGCCAACTCGGTGCGCGTGGTGTTGAGCAACGGCACCCAGTGGACGCGCAATAACGGCGCCGATGTCACCAACGTCATCAACCAATGTAAGGCCAACAAGCTGGTGTGTGTGCTCGAAGTCCACGACTCTACCGGCTATGGCGAGAGCGCCGCGGCGACCCATATCAGCCGCGCGACCGAGTATTGGTTGAGCAGCGATATCAAAGCCGCCATCACCGGCCAGGAAGATTATGTGGTGGTGAATATCGCCAACGAACCCTTTGGCAATAGCACCTCGGCCACCACCTACACTAACGACACCATCACTGCTGTACGCGCACTGCGTGCGGGCGGCCTGACCCATATGTTGATGGTGGATGCCGCCAACTGGGGCCAGGATTGGCAGAACGCCATGCGCGATAACGCGCCCAGCATCCTCGCCGCCGACAGCCTGAAAAATACCCTGTTTTCGGTGCATATGTACGAGGTATACAGCAGTGCAAGCATAGTGCAGAGCTATTTGAGCAGCTTCCAAACGCGCGGCCTGGCGATTGTGGTGGGTGAGTTTGGCGCCGAACACAATGGCAACAACGTGGCGGAAGATGCGATTTTGCAATACGCGCAGGATATGGGGATCGGCTATCTGGG
>DATIGS010000302.1:0-15270 GCA_035481425.1 Cellvibrio sp.
TGCATTTTTATTCGCGCGCGCGTATCCACACAAATATTAATGTTGCTTGCTTTTTCGTTGGTCGCACTCCTTATGCATCGCCCGCAGTCCAACAGTAATTTTTTACAATCGCTGGTGTACTTCACGCCCTACTATTTATTGGGAATTATGTTTTCACAATATGAGCAACCACTGCGCCGGTGGCATTGGCCATTGTTGATAGTAAGTATGCTGGTGATTGCAACAACGGCGCTGCTGCAAACCTATGTGTGTATTCACGTTGGCAACTATCACAAAGCAGCCTTCACCTACGAAGGATTGGATTTGCAGTTTATTCAAATTCTATATGGCTGCATCGCCATGCTACTGCTCTGCCGGCACATCCACTGGCCCTGGTTACAACGCCACCTAACCTGGCTGGCAGAGCTCAGCTTCCCAATTTTTTTTATCCACCCGCTGCTCACTATTGCACTGGAAAATATTGCTGCCTTGGATGCAATAAAACCGCTCTTCCCTGTCGCCAATCTGGGAACAAGCCTCTTGGTTTTTGCTCTGGTGTTTGTAGTGCAATTTTATGGTTCGGCGGGGATTGCGGTTTTAATTCGGAAGGTGTTTAAAAAACACAGCCAATACTTTGTGGGCTAAATACATTGTTAATTTAGCCAGGCTCACACCCAATTCTCCACCCGCAATCCTTCCACCCGCAGAAATTCTTTTTCGTTATTCGTAACCAGCGTCCAGCCTAAGGAACGAGCGTGAGCGGCGATCCATAAATCATTGTTGCCGATGGGTTGCCCGGATTTTTGCAGGCTCGCACGAATATCGCCGTAATGAGTCGCGACTTCTTCTGACAATTCTGCGATGGCGATCAACCGGGAAAGGTCATTGATAACTGATAACGCGCGGTCTTTGGACTGGCTTTTTTCCGCACCGAAGCGCAACTCACCGAGCGTAATAACTGACACGGCCAATTGGCTGGCTGAACATTGTTGAAAGCGTTCGCGCACCGAGGGTGGATTGTATTTGGCGATATAAATGCAGATGTTGGTATCCAATAAAAAACGAGTCTCCATACAAATCCCTTAAAAAAAATCCCTTTCCTGTGGCGGGGTGTCGTCCCGACCCTGTTCCATAAAATCGGCTGGCAATTGGGTTAGCGCATCAAAAATTGCAGCTGCATTGGATGCGACGGGACGCAATACAATTTCGTCACCGCGCCGAAAAATCTCCACCTCATCGACATCAAAGCGGAATTCCTTGGGCAGGCGAACTGCCTGACTATTACCGGATTGGAAAACACGGGCAAGGGTCATACTGCACCTTCTGGTTTAGCTGATTAAGGTATCCACACCAAGTAGATACACAAAGTATATACATCAACAATATGGCCCACCAGCTTAAATTTTCACCAACAGATGCCCGCTAGACATATCCGCGTCACAGTCAGATAGGTATAATGCGCGCCTTTTTACGCGTCCCCACTTGCCGTTAATGGCAACTACCCAAGAGAAATCCCACAGTGACAGATCAATCAGCTATCGAAAAACTGCGCAATATTGCGATTATCGCCCACGTTGACCACGGTAAAACCTCTATGGTTGACCAGTTATTGCGTCAATCTGGCACCCTCGACCGTCGCGATGACACCGGCGACCTGATCATGGACAGCAACGATCAGGAACGTGAGCGCGGCATTACCATCCTGGCGAAAAACACTGCCATCAAGTGGAATGACTATCGCATCAACATCGTGGACACCCCCGGCCACGCCGACTTCGGTGGTGAGGTAGAGCGCGTTCTGTCGATGGTGGACTCGGTATTGCTGATTGTGGACGCTGTTGGCGGCCCAATGCCTCAAACCCGTTTCGTAACCTCCAAAGCGTTCGAGCAAGGCCTGAACCCGATTGTGGTGATCAACAAGATCGACCGCCCCGGTGCGCGCCCTGAGTGGGTAATCGACCAGGTGTTCGACCTGTTTGACCGTTTGGGTGCGACTGATGAACAACTCGACTTCCCGGTTGTTTATGCCTCTGCATTGAACGGTGTTGCCGGTCTGGATCCAGACAACATCGCCGAAGACATGACCCCGCTGTTCCAAATGATCGTGGACAAGGTTCAACCGCCGAAGGTTGACCTCGATGGCCCATTCCAAATGCAAATCTCGGCACTGGACTACAGCAGCTATGTAGGTGTTATCGGTATCGGCCGTATCACCCGCGGTAGCCTGTCGCCCAACCAGCAAGTGGTTGTGGTTGATCACCAGGGCAACCAACGCAAAGCCAAAGTCCTGCAAGTGATGGGCTACCACGGCTTGCAACGCATCGAGACTGACAAGGCTTACGCGGGCGATATCGTGTGTATTACCGGCGTCGACAAACTTGGCATTTCCGACACCCTGTGCAGCCCGGACCAGGTTGAAGCCCTGCCAGCGTTGTCGATCGACGAGCCAACCGTAAGCATGACCTTCCAGGTAAACGACTCGCCTTTCGCTGGTAAAGAAGGCAAGTACGTGACCAGCCGTAACATCAAAGACCGTCTGGACCAGGAGTTGATTGCCAACGTTGCATTGCGCGTTCAGCAAGGTGATTCACCGGATAAATTTATCGTATCCGGCCGCGGCGAATTGCACCTGTCGGTATTGATCGAAAATATGCGTCGTGAAGGCTATGAGTTGGGCGTTTCACGTCCTGAAGTAGTGAAGAAGATTGTTGATGGCGAAGTGCACGAGCCATTCGAGCAAGTGGTGATCGACGTAGAAGAACAACATCAGGGTTCAGTAATGGAAGAGCTCGGCCTGCGCAAAGGCGAGTTGACCAATATGGAGCCGGATGGCAAAGGCCGTATCAAGCTGGAATTCATGTGCCCATCGCGCGGCCTGATTGGTTTCCGCGGCCAATTCCTGACCATGACCTCCGGTTCCGGCATCATGACCAGTATTTTTGACCACTATGGTCCGGTAAAAGAAGGCGAAGTCGCGAGCCGCCAGAACGGTGTGCTGGTATCTATGGTGAAGGGCAAAACCCTCGCTTATGGTTTGCACCCGTTGCAAGACCGCGGCCGTTTGTTCCTCGGTGCCGGTGTAGAAGTGTACGAAGGTCAAATCGTGGGTATTCACTCGCGCTCAAATGATCTGGTGGTAAACCCAACCAAAGCGAAACAATTAACCAACGTTCGTGCTTCCGGTACTGACGACGCGCTGACCCTGTCACCGCCAATCCGTCACACCCTGGAACAAGCGCTGGAATTTATTGAAGACGACGAGCTGGTAGAAGTAACACCACAATCAATTCGTCTGCGCAAAAAACTGCTCACCGAAAACGAGCGTAAGCGCGGCAAAAAAGCCTAACCAATACGCGTGATCATGTGATACAAAATCCCCGGAGTGAAAGCAACGGGGATTTTTTTTGCCTTGTTTTGCTGTGCAATTAAATAGAATGGGAATTGGTGTAATGACGGAAATAAAAACTTTATCAAGCAGGACTGTTTACGAAAACAAATGGATGCGCGTACGCGAAGATAAAATCCAGCGTCCCAGCGGCGCCGAAGGAATTTTCGGCGTAGTGGAAAAGCCGGATTTTGTTGTCATCATTCCGATTTCTGATGGCTACATCCATTTAGTCGAACAATATCGCTATCCGGTGCAAGCGCGCTATTGGGAGTTACCGCAAGGTAGTTGGGAAGATAAACCCGATGCAGATCCTGCGCTTATCGCTGCCGGAGAACTGCGCGAGGAAACCGGATTGATTGCAGGCAAGATGCAATACGTCGGGCACCAGTATCTCGCGTATGGTTACTCCAATCAGGGCTACCACATTTATCTGGCAACCGGGTTACAGCAGCAACAAAACTCCCTGGATCATGAAGAAGAGGGTTTAATTGCAAAACCCTTCGCGCTTAAACAGTTTGAAGAAATGATTATCGCCGGTGCTATTAAAGATGCGACAAGTGTCAACGCTTATAATTTGGCACGGCTGAAAGGTTTTATTAAATAGCGCTCACTTGTTTTGAACGGTTATTAACTTTATTCAATCTCGGGTGCCAATAGCGCGTTGCGATTATTTTCCACTAGCTGTTTAATCTTGCTCGATAATTCATCAAGACGCATCGGCTTGCTAATATAATCGTCCATACCCGCTGCCAGACAACGTTCGCGATCCTCTTTCATGGCATTGGCCGTCATGCCGAGAATCGGGGTCGGGCGTTTTTTCTGTTTAACTTCCATTTCTTTAATTAAACGCGTTGCAGTCAAACCATCCATGCGCGGCATTTGCACATCCATTAAGATGATGTCAAAGCTGGACGACTGATAATATTTCACCGCGATCTCACCATTTTTTGCAACAACGACTTCACAACCCTCGCTCTGCAAAAAATCCAGCACCGCAATAATATTGCCTTCGTAATCTTCCGCCACCAATACTTTGAGGCGATCCTTACTATTAATATTGTCGACGTTGTCGAGATTGTCGGTTACTGAATATTCATTACTCAATTCGATATTGATGGTGCTGGACGGCTTGCAAGGTAGTGGAAGTGAAACTTTAAAATTACTACCCAAGCCAACTTTACTGGTGACGATAATATCCCCACCAATCAAATCGACGATACTTTTGCAAATAGACAAACCCAAACCTGTACCGCCGTAGATTCGCGCAGTACTACTGTCGGCCTGGATAAATTTTCCGAAAATAGCATCCAGCTTGCTCTCATCAATACCTATGCCTGAATCGATAACTTCCAGGTTCAGAACTTTTATCTCCGGGTGCATGCTGTCACTGATACTGGCAAATAAATTGACAAAGCCGCGCTCGGTAAATTTGATAGCGTTATTCACTAAATTGAACAGCACTTGTTTTATTTTGGTCTTATCGCCCTGGAATTCATAATCTTTTGCTGCTTGATAGCTAATGCCCAACTGCAAATTCTTTTCGGCAGCCTTCACCGACATAATGCTGCGTACGTCTTCCACCAGCTCCGCAATTTTAAACGGCACTATTTCCAGGGAAAACTCATTTGCTTCAATCTTGCTAATATCCAGCAAATCATTGATCAAATTAAATAGCGATTCAGAGCTGACTTCCAAATTGGAAATCAATTTTTTCTGATCGTTGGTTAAGGTCTTATCGCGGTTAAGTACCTGGATAATAGAAATAATGGCGCCCAGCGGTGTGCGCAATTCGTGCGACATATGCGACAGAAAATCTGTCTTTGCCCGGTTGGCAATATCTGCCTGGATCTTGCTGTTTTCCAGAATAATTTGCGCGATAGATTCTGCTGTTTCTATATCGGAAAACGACCAATTTTTACTGTGGCCTTTGACCGTGGTTTGCCATAACTCAAATGAACTGCGCGGCGTGAGGCGATAACCGGCTTTGGTTTGCTCAACCGGCTTTTCAGGATTGCCCGCCCAGTTAACGCTTTTGATCTGCGCTTTACGAAACCAGATTGCAATATCATCGCTGTACATGCCAATAGGTACAAACAGCGCGCCACCAGTAAGATTGACCAACAGCGGATCATGCTTGAAATAATCACCGACAAAACTGGTATGCACAACGGATTTATTACCAAATTTTCGATACCAGTTTGCCAGCGTCTCGATGCATTCCTGTTCATAGGTTTCACCGAAATACCAAAACTTGCCGTCGGCAAATATGGCGATACCGTCAGCGCCCATCGCTTGCAATGCAGCATCACTATTGCGCGCGATAGTGAGCTCAAAATTATCCATGCTGGACGACAGCGAAAGCTTTTCAATTAACAGCTTGCGCAGCTCCTGGCGCTGGTTGTCCAGCGAGCGGCGCATGGTGGTCAGTTTTGCCGAAAATATATGCGAAATAATTTCACAGAGCACACGGATGCTGTGAGAAACATGCAGGCTTGTTTTGTGGTGACAAGCGATCAAGCCCCAGAGTTTATTGTCCTGCATAATGGAAATGGACATGGAGGCTTCAACGCAAATATTTTCCAGGTACTGGATATGCACTGGCGACACGCTGCGCAGGATTGAATAACTCATATCCAGCGGCTTGCGCGCGCCGTCGACAAATGCAGGATACAAAGGCGATGGCTTGTAACGTATATCCGGAATCAAACGCAAATAATTGATGCTATACAAGCGCCTTGCCTGCTCGGGGATATCGCTCGCGGGAAAATGCAAGCCTAAATAGCTAGCCATATAATCCGCACGGCTTTCCGCTACTACCGAACCATTCCAGGACTCATCAAATTTGTAAAGTTTTACGCGATCAAAGCCGGTGATGTTGCGCACATGCGACACAATCAAATCATATTGCGCTTCGATTTCGTGTGCCTGCTGGGCTTCAATCGAATAGTTACGCAAATCCTCATACACTTTTTGCAATGAGTCTTTATCTGCAACAGGTTTGGGCTCAAATTCGATAACTTTGTAATGCCGGGAAAAATGCACAACAGCGTCGTAGGCTTTGTTTGCCAAAGTAACCGATGTGAATTTGTAGGGAGCAAGATCAGCTTCGCGAATTGCTTTATTAATGACAGCAAGGTTTTCGCCACCGATAACATCATTCAGGTTTTTGCCAATACACTCCTGCGCGCTGATTCCCAAATGCTCAACCACGCTCTCACTGGCCTGGATGATTTCATCGGAAGTATCCAGTGTCACTAACATCATACCGTGGGGTTGGATGCAGTTGGGTGTGTGGATTGGCTCCTTCGCGCACTGCTGTAATGCGGATTCCAATTCTTGCTCGCTGAGCTGCTCGCGCGGGACAAAAAATTTATCGTTATTCATTTAAATCCCCGTACAAAAATAACGGTTGGAAAATTGGTTAAGAATATCAAAATAGGTTTGCGCGCTTTTAATAACCATGTCGGCATCCAGGCTGGCCTCATGGAGTGACAAATAATTGAGGAATTCTTTCCAGTAAATGCCGGTTTGCTCGCCAAAACCATTGAAGAAAAATTGGTTTTCACCGGGCACTAATGACAATGACTGATTAAGCCGTTTGCCAATCGTTTGTCCGCCCAATGTAGAGCCCTGCTTTACGTACAAATAACCGATGTAGGTTTCAAATCCTGTTGCAAATGGCTGCTCAATAAAATCAGCCAGAAGAGCTGACCGCTCTGGCAGGGGATGGTTCAGTGCCCTGAAATCCTGTTCCAACCAATGCAATGGCGTTGCTTCATGGATAAAGCGCTGCCGCGGCTGCACAAATTCAAACAGTTCATCGACAGCGCGATAGAAATGCAGGAACAGCGTTAATACGCTGATGTAATCCGCCCGGGTGCAATGGATGCTGGTGAGTTTTTCCAGCCCGACATTGTGATGCAGGGATTCATGAATCGCCGCAGTTTCTTCGCGCAATCGTTGGCGAATGGACGGTTTGATAGCTAAAGGAATTTCCATAGGCGACTGGATTGGCGTTAAATTTCATAGTGGAGGCTCCACATGGTAAGGAAGTCGTCTGGAATATGATAGTTTTTATCCACTTGCCGTGGCATTTACAGTGGTTTGTTGCGCAGAACCTGCATTTATCGCAATTATTTTGTAGCGCGGAAGAAAATCAGGGCTTGATAGGGAAGATGAAAAAGGAAGATGTGAATTGATCGATTTGAAGCCCCTCACTCGCGTTGACGAATGAGGGGAAAAAACGAATATCAAAATGTGTAAGTGGCACCGACAGACACCATACTGGCATCATCGAGCTCATCTATATCAAGCTCTTCATATTCTGCTCTGAGGCCAAATGCTCCAAAACTCATTTTGGCTCCAACACCATAAGCCGTTGCTGAATCCGAATTGTTAAAATCAATATCATCAAGTGCATCAAATGATTTGTCTATCGAGGTATCGGAATAACCAACCTTGCCAAACAGGCCTACAGGCCCCAGGGTCAATCCGATAATTCCAAACAGCTCGGCTGAATCGAGTGAAACCTCTGCACCGCCTTCTTTAAAGGTGCCATAGTCGCGGTAGTTTGCTTCTATTCCCAAATCCAGCAGCGGCAGAACACCAAAGTTATAGCCAAAAAATATTTTATAGCCGTTATCATCATCGTCCACATTGAACGACACATCGCCCAGATCGCGGTTATCTTCTACAGACGATTGGCCGATGCTACCGCCGATATAAAGCCCGGACTCGGATCCGGCCCAACTCATCAACGGCATGCTGCCAAGAATAAAAAAAAGTGGCGCTGTAATTAACTTTTTCATGAACTACTCCTTAAACCAAGAAAATGTACCAGATCGAACAGGAATTACAGACAATTAAGGCGGGATGATTTGTGCCATTCCACGCATTAATGCGTTGTTAGACTAGTCCTTCAATCGTGGTTTGTCGATTGCGGATTGTGAAAGGGTAAAAGTATTAACACTATTTAAATAAGGCGAACGGATAGGTTCATAAAACACCGCATGGGATTTACCGCTGGCGAATTAAATGTACCAATGCATGGATATGATCAGCGCGATCATTAAGAGCTGGAATGTACGCATATTTTTCGCCTCCCGCTACCATAAAAGTATGACGATTCTCCACCGCCAACTCTTCCAGAGTCTCCAGGCAATCAGCACTGAATGCGGGCGATATGATTGCAACATCTTTTACCCCTTCTGCGGGCAAATTTTTTAAGGTTTCATCGGTATAAGGTTTTAGCCATTCGGCATAACCGAAGCGTGATTGAAAACTCGCGATGTAATCATTTTTATCCAGCCCTAATTGCTCGGCAACCAGACGCGTGGTTTTAATACAGAAACAATAATAGGGATCGCCTAAATCCAAGTTACGCTTGGGTGTCCCGTGATAGGAAAAAATAATTTTTTGCGGCTTGCCATTTTTTTCAATGTGCTCGCGCACTGAATTGGCGAGCGCAGTTACATATAAAGGTTCATCGCAATAATTATTAATAAAATGCAGCTCTGGAACCCAACGCCATCCAGATAACTCTTTTGCAACTGCATCAAAACTGGACCCGGTAGTGGGTGCCGCGTATTGTGGGTAGAGCGGCAGCACAATAATTTTTCGCACGGCCTCTTTTTGCAATTCGCGCAGTGCACTGGCAATGGAGGGATTACCATAACGCATGCCCAGTTTTACACTAAAGCCATCGCCCAATTGTTCCTGAATTGCTAGCTGTTGTTGTTTGCTGATCACGAGCAGTGGCGACCCTTCGCTAGTCCACACTGCCTCATAAAGCTTTGCGGATTTTTTGGGGCGCACGCGCAAAATAATCCCGTGCAAAATACACAGCCACACCAAACGGGGAATTTCAATAACGCGCGGGTCAGACAAGAATTCACGCAAGTAGCGACGCAAGGCTGATGTTGTCGGCGCATCCGGCGTGCCGAGATTAACGAGCAACACCCCGACTTTTGCAGCAGGTTTACCCGACGCGTGAAAAACCGGGTCTATATCGTAATTCAGTGCACTGTATTTATTGATAGCGGATTTGTTGGCAGAGTGGTTCATAGCGGATTTGCTCATGCTGGTCACCCGCATATCTGGCCGGGCATTTTAAGTGGGCACAACATACCTGCAGATGCAGCGGAAATCCAGTTGCCTAAATCACGGTAGTCGAGATCAAGGCACCCGCGCTCACGGATTAAGAAAATCGCCGCTGGCGATTAACGCCAGTCCATTCACCGTACGTTGATAAGCATAGACCCACACCGACAGAGAATCCCCTGCGCCTGTTTGCACCTGCACGGTCAGGCGCTGGTATTCCTGTTCCGGCAACGCAGGATAGGTACACTCTTCATAGGCGTCCAAACGCTCAAGCTGTTGTGCCGATGCCAACTGATACACCTCGCCAATGACCCAATCCGCAGTTTCATCAAGAACCAGCGCGGGGTAATAACTCACACGAAATAACTTGCCGCGGAGTTTCGCACGATCAATAAACCTGGCACCGGTCAGATAAGTTGCATGCGCGCCCGTGCTGCAGGCGCGGCGCAAGGTGCCGTACACAAAAATGAATTCATCCTGCATGAAATTCCGCTCGCAAATAAAAACTCCCGCAACAGCGGGAGTTTAGAACATCAAATAACAGCCACTACTGCTGCGCTTATTTTGCAGGCGATAATTGGTAAATACCGCCTTTGGATTCATCGGTAAGCAAATACACCAAACCGTCCGGCCCCTGCACCACATGGCGCAGGCGCGCATCTACTTCTTTGGTGAGCAAGCGCTCTTCTTGGGTAATTTTTTCGCCATCGACCACCAAACGGACAAAGGTTTTTTCTCTCAAGCTGGTGAGCAATATATTGTTTTTCCATTGCGGAAATTTATCGCCGGTGTAAAAAATAAACCCGGCTGTTGCAATCGACGGTACCCATTTATAAATCGGTTGTTCCATACCGGCTTTGTGGGTGCCTTCACCAATTTTTCCGCCGCCGTAATTTTCACCGTAGGTAATCACTGGCCAGCCGTAATTTTTTGCAGCGCGGTCGATATTTAATTCATCGCCGCCCTGCGGCCCGTGTTCACCGGTCCATAACTCCTTGCTAATGGGGTTGATAGCCGCACCTTGCATATTGCGATGGCCGTAAGACCAAATCTCTGGTAATGCGCCTGCGGTTTTTACGAAGGGATTATCTTTAGGAACCGAACCATCGGCATTGATGCGTACAACTTTGCCCTGATGGTTATCCAATGTTTGTGCTTTATCTTTTTCGCTATAGCGCTCACCCAGGGTGATAAATAAAGTTCCGTCCGGCGCCCACACCAAACGCGATCCATAATGGTTGCTGCTGCTCACCTTGGGTTGCTGGCTGAATACGCGGGTGAGATTTTCCAATTTATTGCCGTTGAGGGTGGCAAAACTCACTGCGGTACTATTAAGTTTGCTCTCGCTGCCTTCACCCGGCTCCGAGAAACTAAAATAGATTTTTTTGCTGGTCGCAAAATCTGGTGCAAGCACTACATCCAATAACCCGCCTTGACCTTGTGCAAAAATTTTCGGCAAACCGCTCAAAGGTTCACCGACTTTGCCATCGGCACTAACAATGCGCATACGCCCCGGACGCTCGGTCACCAACATACTGCCATCGGGCAAAAATGCCATGCCCCAGGCATTTTCCAAACCTTCTGCAATTGTTTTAACCTGAATATTACCGGTTTCAGTTTTTACGGTGAGCGTCTTGGCACTGGTGAAGGGCGCGATTGCCGCAATACACAATGCCAGGCTGAGGGTGCGTAGTTTCATAGTCTTCTCCTGAGTTGATGACTCAGGTTAGCAAGGCAGTTATGCGAGGGCAATTCAAGGTTTGTTAAGCAAACCCGCATTCGGCAGGGGCGACGGCATCGGTTTCTAACGCGTGTTTTTCTTTCATCAATTGCAAAAAATGTTTGAGGCTTTTGCCATCGCCGGTTTCAAATTTTTCATCGGTTATCACCACCGATTGGATGCGATCCAAACGGAAAGTGCGGTAGTCGTTGCGTAGATTGCACCAAGCCACCAGCGTCCACACCTTGCCCCAGAAAATCATTCCCAGCGGCTCAATGATGCGCGAACTTTGCTGTTCATCGGCACGCACATAATCGATCGCCACGCGTTGGTGCAAACGAATTGCCTCGCGCATCGGCTGGCTGTGCGCGGTGTAATACTTTTGCACCTCTTCCATATTGGGCACCAGCAGCGGCAAGCTCTCATCACTATGACGTAAATGATCGGGCAAAACTGAGAGGATTTTCTGGATCGCCTGGTTGGCGTGGATCGCCATATCGGTATCGCCCCAGCTGCTTACCATACGCGCGCCAAGCAAGAGCGCTTCCACTTCTTCGCGATCAAACATCAAGGGCGGTAATTGGTAGCGATGCGAGAGGCGGTAGCCCACGCCAGCCTCCCCTTCTATCGGCACACCGGACAGGCTGAGCGATTGGATATCGCGATAAATAGTGCGCTCGGATACGCGCAGATGCTCGCTCATTTGCTTGGCAGTCAGTACGGTGCGACGGTTGCGGAGCAGCGTGGTGAGCTGGAAAAGACGTTCGGCGCGATGCATAAAAGACCCGGAATAGCTGTTGGAGTATCAAGGGGATGCGCTATGCTAGCCAGCGCCCATGACAGTTTATGTCAGCAGGTGTCTGAATGTTAGGCACCATATGGGTTTCTATGCATCCAAAGCATATGGATTTGTGGCAAAGGTCAGATTTTCGGCGCGAAAAGTCATCGCTTACGAAAGCCGCTGTGCTACCTTTAATGTGCACTATCAAGCACATCCCTCCCAGTGATTGACCCGAACAAGGCGAGTTTATGCAGATTTTTTATCCCGAGATAAAACCCTACCAACGCCACCAAATTGCCGTCGAACCACCCCACGAATTGTATGTCGATGAATCCGGCAACCCCGATGGCATCCCTGTATTGTTTGTCCATGGTGGCCCGGGTGCAGGTTGCGGCAAATACGACCGCCGTTTTTTCGACCCGGAAGTCTATCGCATCGTCCTGTTTGATCAACGCGGCTCAGGCCGTTCGCGCCCCCACGCCGAGCTGGAAGGCAATACCACCCAAAAGCTGGTGGAAGATATAGAAGTTATCCGCACTACTCTCGGTATCGACCAATGGGTGCTATTTGGCGGTTCATGGGGTTCAACCCTCAGCCTTGTCTATGCACAAACCCATCCCGAACGCGTACTCGGTTTAATCCTGCGCGGCATTTTTCTCTGTCGCCCCGAAGACATTCACTGGTTCTACCAAGAAGGTGCAAGCCGCCTGTTCCCCGATTATTGGGAAGACTTTATCGACCAAATTCCCGAAGAAGAACGCGACAATCTGCTGGCCGCTTACTACCGCCGCCTGATTGGCGAGAACCAGATCCAGCAGATGTCGGCCGCCAAAACCTGGTCCGGCTGGGAGGGGCGCACCGCTACGCTCAAACCCTGCCAGGATGTGGTCGACTCCTTTACCGAGCCACACCGGGCACTGTCATTGGCGCGCATCGAAGCCCATTACTTTATGAATGATTCCTTTTTGGAACCCAACCAGATTTTGCGCGATGCCCATAAGCTCGCCGGGATTCCCGGAGTAATTGTCCACGGTCGCTACGATGTCATTTGCCCGTTAGACAATGCTTACGCGCTTCATCAGGCCTGGCCGGATTCCGAGCTGATTATTATCCGCGAGGCTGGCCATGCATCACGCGAGCCGGGCATTGTGGATGCACTTATTCGCGCAACCGACGATCTTGCCAAAAGCCTGTTGCAAACGGGCGATCAATTGGCCTGACAAAAAAGTTTCCGGCATAAAAAAACGGAGCCGCATGGCTCCGTTTTGTTTTTGTAGCAAATAATGGGGAAGATGTTGCCATAAAGCATTCAATGTTATGATCCAAACCGCAGACCCAAGATCTGCCACAGTCATATCAATGGCCGTGAGAATAACCACAATACTGACGGCCAGGGACTACACAATTAATAAGACGCCGTACAGCAGCAGCGGAGCAGTACCCATGTATGACGTTATTTTTAATACCCACGATGTAGTGCTGTTGATGACAGCCTACCAATGCATCTTATTCGCACTCCTATTATTGACAATCAAACGCGATAAATACATCTGCAATATTTTCCTCGCGTTCTTTTTATTACAACAAGCAGCAATTCCCCTGGATATATTAATCAGCTTCGGCGCGGAGTTTCGCCATATCGCGTTGGAATGGTCCCCCAATTTATTTTATGTATTTGGTTTCGGCTATTGGCTGGAAGGCCCGCTATTACTTTGGTACGCGCGCTCGCTAATCTACAAAGACTACAAACTGCGTTTAAAAGACAGCATTTATTTAATTCCATTTATTATTTATGCAGGTTATCAATTAATTTTTTATTACAGCCTGGACGCTACCGATAAAGTTACTATCCAAGAACAATATGATTTGGTTGTCGCGCCACAAATCATGAATTATGTAACCCTATTCCGTGAACTTTTCCGCGTAGCACTCGGTGTCATGTGCCTGATCGAAATCAAACGTTACAGCCAGCATATCCGCACCAATTTTTCAGATATCGACAAAATCGATTTAACCTGGCTAAAAATTTTAGTGATTGGATTTTTGGCCATCCGCTTCTGGGCTGTACTAGTCGCCGCAATGATTATCCTGTCGATCAGTTTCGGCATCACCACCAATTTTGAAATCATGGGATTGGCCGGCAATTACATTACCTTCCTGCTAGTCAGCATCCTTATCTTTTTTGGCCTTGGGCATTCCAGTGTATTTGAAGGTCTGGACCTGCCCCCGCCGCAACAGCCGGAAGCAACCAAAGGCGATCAGGAACCCGAAGGACAAAAAGATAAAATAAAACCGGAAATGATCGAAAAACTGGCTCACTATATGGAACAAGAAAAACCCTATTTGACACCGGCGCTGACACTGGAAAAACTCGCAGGTCAATTACGGTTACAACCACGCCTATTATCCAACATCATTAACCGGCATTTTGACTGCAACTTTTTCGAGTTTATTAATTCTTATCGAGTGGAAGAAGCCAAGCGCATGTTGGCTGACAAACAGTATTCGGATAAAACCATGCTCGACATCATGCTCGATGTCGGCTTCAACAGCAAAGCAACCTTTAACACACTGTTCAAGAAAAAATCCGGCATGACGCCGAGCGAATACCGGAAATCCGTTCAACCCGTTTAGCTAATTGCGCATTCATTTTATGGTTGGAGTTTTATGTTAGGGTTAATACAACGTGTCAAACGTGCCTCAGTCACTGTCAATAACGCGATAACCGGAGAAATCCAACAGGGAATCTTATTGCTACTCGGTATCCAGAAAAACGATACCGAAGAAACGGCCGATAAACTCATCGAAAAAATTCTCGCCTACCGAATTTTTTCGGATGAGAATAATAAAATGAATTGCAACGTACAGCAGATCGAAGGTGGTGTCCTGGTTGTATCGCAATTTACCCTCGCCGCCGATACCAAAAAAGGTCTTCGCCCCAGCTTTTCCTCAGCCGCACCACCTGCACAAGCAGAGGCACTTTACGATTACTTCGTGGCGCAAATGCGCAACAAACACCCACAAGTAGAAACCGGAATTTTCGCCGCAGACATGCAAGTCAGTTTAATTAATGACGGTCCGGTTACATTTATGTTAGAAATGGAATAGAGATCAATTTTGACTAAAAACGTAGCCTTCATCATGGAATAGATTATGAAAATTCAAATAGCTAAAACGACTGAAGAAATCATTGCGTGCTTTGGTGTTATGTCTGAACTGCGCCCACATTTATCTCTTGATAATTTTGTCCCATTGGTAAATCGCATGCGACAAAATCATGGCTATGAACTGGTTTATCTGGAA
>DATIGS010000303.1:0-12020 GCA_035481425.1 Cellvibrio sp.
ACCCCAGCCAACCAGCCCATCACCGGCCGGCAAGGACGAATAACTCACACTGCTGGTGACACTACTGCTTGATGAATTGTTAGATGAACTCACGGAAGAAATTATTGAAGAGCGCGAAGAAGAAATTACACTCGAAATCGCACTGCTAATAACCGACGATCTGCTGGAAGAGCTGGCCGCTTTTGAACTGCTGACAGCGGATGTGTTGGAAGGAATAGAGCACTCATTAGTACCGCCAGATACTTTAGTGCCAGTACCAAAAGTCACCTCACCGCACACAAAACTGCCGCTTAAAATTTTAAAAGTGAATTTATCCGCACGCCCATAAGCCACCTGCGTGTTAGCCGGCACCGAACAGGTTTTACCCTCATTGCAAATAGTGACATAACCCGCTGGGCGATTGGCGGCAAATGCGGTGCTGGCAATAACACACGCCAGCAAGCCCAATAATAACTGCGAAGTACGCATAGCAGACTCCATAAATAAAAGTGATGATCAATGAAAACAACGGATTGTTGTAAACCAGAAACTCGGGCGATTTATAGTCAGGTGTCCCGATTCTTGACCGATGCACTTTTAGTTAGAAATACTGCGAAGAAAATGCTTATGCCGAATAAAATTAGCATAGTGGAGAATTTTTATTTTTCTGTGGTTAGAAATGCAACGGGAAAAATAATGGCGTTTAATTATTCGGATGTGGCCCCTATAGTCTGCGGGGGCATTACGAGGCGTAAAATATGGCTTTTTTGCGGATGGAGCTTTTCTCCTGATGGATCATGTATGGTTACATATATCTGTCAGTTACCTCAAAAAGTTGAATATGCTCGTTATGTGGTAAAAATTACGTTTTACTCATCTGCATGAATAAACATCTGTAGTTAAAATTGAGATAAAGTTCCACCAGAATTTAATAGAACCTTTGAATCCTTGCTTATGTATCCTAAATAGATCTTTTCTTTTGTAAGGAAGTTTTCTTTTAGCTCTTTTATTATTTTTTTATAAAGCTCTCCTAATTCTTGTGGATAAGAAACAAAAGCTTCTCTTCCATCAAAGCCATTTCTGAAGTAAATCCTCCCTCTTGACAAGCAATTCCCTCGAAGAAATGATTTGTTTAGCTCAATCACAGGTGATGTCGTGTCGTCAATAAAATAGCCATTATTTCCAGCTCTGCGCATATTTATTATTTCTGAAAATTCAGGATAGGTTATATAAAAAGTCGCATCACTTTCAATGTCAGCAGTAGTTGGAATGTTAGATTTAGAATGGGGAGCGTAAATAACAGCCCCCATCAAAGAGATTTTATCTAGGATGACGTCCATCTCATTGGGATGAATATAAAAATATAATTGTTGATTTTTATAAGTCATAACCTCTATACCTTGTATCAAAACCCGTGGCTCTATCAATATCTTCCATTGCCCTTCTTTCTCGAATTACCGGTGTTCCATTCTTATTTGTCTTGCCCACCTGGACTTGATCTAAGATAACACCGGTTTTCCTATCGATTGCTTGTGCGTCCAAAAATCTAACTTTCCCGTCAGCACCTTTTACAAAAACCTCGGTCCTAATTACCGCATTCTCGCCGTATCTGCGCTGCATATTTATAACCTCATCTTCCACATGGGCCTGATGTCTAGCTCCACCTTTCTTACCGTCTGGATTGGGGATCTTTTTAAATGTGGCTAAAGCAGCCGCACCACTCAGCAGCGCCAATGTAACTTTATCTGTATTTCCCGCCCCAGCAATCTTAGCTTCAATCTTTGCAGATGAAATTGCGGCTTGAGAGGTTGATATAGAAGTTGCGGATATGCCACCAGCAGCATCGCTAAGCATATCACCCATCATTTGATTGGGGTCAATAAAAAATGGTGCGATAGCGCTTAAGACATCGCCCATAGATACATCCGTTTCCTCTGCCGCAGCTGATACTACGGCAAGTGAGTTTTTTGCAGCTGCTCCTGCAACAATTTTGTTCAGTATTTTTTGGGTTATATTTTTTAAATCTCCACCAGTATATTTATTAACTATATCCTCACTAACAAACGCAGTGTATCCCTGTCCTCGTAATGCGTACCCCGAAAATGAATTTCCAGATACGGTTCCAGAAACAAAAGTAAGAGTAACAACTGGTTGACGGCGATCTTCCTTTTTCCCAATTACATCTACGTTTTCTACATCATCAATGGCTTCTCTTTCCGCAGACTCGCAGCCGATGCCGTTTGTACCCTTGTCACACATAAATCCACTCGGGTCTGTCGCATTTAGTGGGTTGTTCCATACATAGCTGTAGCGATTCAAACTTTGTACGCGCAGCGGATCCTGAATAATCGGATCTGCTTGTACAAAGCGACCCAAAGCGCCGTCGTAAATCCGGCCATTCATATGGATCAGACCCACTTCCGCTAATTGTTCATGGCCAGTAAAACCGCGCGTGGTGATGGGTTTATTCGCAATACGATAGTTGTCGTTATTCGCCAGCCACTGCTTGATGCTGCCACTGGTAATAATTTTGCGTTCGCGGCCCCAAGGATCGAAGAAATTGGTCTGCTCTGGATAACCAATTTCATCGGTGATCATCCCGATACTGCCCAAATGATCTTTGATGAAATAACGCTGCGCTTCGCTCAGTTTTGCGCCACTGCTATTTACCGTTTGGGTAATTTGCGCAACACCGGCGATATTGCGTTTCCATTGGATAGTGCCATCCCAGTAGTAAACTTTTTCTACCGAGCCTAAATACAGAGTTGTGCTTATCTGGCTGCCAGAGGTATCGACACGTTTATAGCGCGCACGGCTTGGCCCATAGCTGAATTCAGTTTTATGACTACCTTTGATGATTTCACTCGGTAAGTCATAGCTGGTGTACTTCATGGTACGGCCTGCTGAATCGCTCAACATATTGCCGTTACGGTCATAGTAATAATTGGTGAGCCTGCGCGACACAGTGCATGCGGTCCCGCATTGGTACCAGCACCACACTGACCACCATAGAGATAATTACCAATACCAGTTTTATCAGTAATGTTATCAACGTTGTTGTAGTTGGCTGTTTCACTTGCAGCCAAATCGCCAGAGCTGGTCCAGGTATTCAAGCGATTCAGGCTGTCATAACCAAAGCTCTCGCGAATATTGCGACGCACAGAATCACTGGCGGTGCCCGTTTCATGACGCCAAGCCAAATTGCCCACTTCATCCCAGTCCAGTTCAATATCCTGGATTGGCAGCGAGGCAAGACTGCGATCAGCACGTAACGTTTTGGTTAAGCCTGTCTGCGGATAATAATCAGCAGCTTGAGTTACGCCATTTCCATACAGTGCATTGGTGACAGCGCCACTGGCGTTCATCTGATTAATTGTGTAATAGCTGGCTTGGTTTGCCGCAGTTGCATCAACAACCTTATACAGGTAGCCCTGAGCGTTATATAGATTTTGAATGCCGTTGGTTGTAAAGCTTGCGCTTGTACGCGCTGCATCATAGGTTTTATCAACTCGACCGTATTGGTCATAGGTAACAGACTCGTAATGGCTGCCAACTGCTCCTGCATGCCCGGGCATAGTGGTTGTAGTTCCGCTTACACGGCCAAGGTTGTCGTAGCTATAAGTTTGTTGGTATTGCGTTGCACCTGCAGTGGTTAAGCTGTCATAAACGGATGCCAGTTGCCCCAGACCGTTTGCAGCTGTGTCGTAATTCCACTGGGAATATTTATCTATTGTTCCAGTTGGATTATTACAATCCCCGCCTGCGAGTCGGTCAGTTCTACTGAACATACGGCCTGCAATATCGTAACGCTGTACGCTGGTTTGCCCTTTTCCATCCAGCTGACAAACCAAATCACCAAAGCGGTTGTATTTGTAAGTCCAATTGCCCTTATCTGGATCACTCATACTGGTTTTGCGATCACGCAAGTCATAAGCCACTGTAGTGGTGTTGGCTGCAGGGTCGCGCATTACGCGCATGTTGCCGCGCGCATCATAGGCAAATGCTGTGGTGCCATTATTGGGGTCTATCACTTCATAAACCTGGCCGGCCAAATCACGTTTTTCTATTCGAACCTGATTTTTTGGGTTGGTAATTCTCACTTCCAGATTCGTATAAGCCGTAGTGGTTGTGGCATAAGTATTTTTATAGGGCGCGCGCGTTTCTGTGACTCGACCTAATAAGTCATAGGTTTGAGAAGTCCAATAGCGTTCGCTGGATTTTTTCCAATACGGCTTGCTAGTGCGGAGTACACGGCTGAGTTTGTCGTATTCAGTATCGACTAAACTCCAATCGCTTCCATCAAACCCTAATGAACCGGTGCGACGCACACGCCCTAATACATCCCGGCACTCAATGCCCAGTGCGCCACCTGCTGCTTCCGTTGTTTGCCAGATCTTGTTGTCGCTTGGGCATACACTATAGGCATCAATGCCGGAGCCCGTTTTTATTTCTGCAAAGGCGCCGGTGCTATCCTCAGTGCGATACGGAGTTCCGAAAGCTTTGGTGAATACCTTTTTGGTTACATAATTACTGCTGCTGACATAACTCCGCATTTCAGTTGGTGTGCCGTATTTATCACGACTAACAACTTGCGATACTAATTGGCGGATAGGTGTGTCTGGCGCTGTGCCATTAGTGAAGAACCCATAAGTGCTATCGACATATCGCCCCAAGTTGTCATATGCCACTTCTGATTGGCGAGTTTGACCGTCGGCAGTGGTTACTGATTTGTAGCGATTGCCTTTATCGTAATAATGGGTTGTTGTCACCGTAAACGCAGAATTGTTTGGCTCAACGGTTTCGGTGTTGAGTAAACCTATAGCAGCACCTGAAGTGTAATAGGTAAAGTCGGATGTACGTGTAATGGTTCCATAGGTTGGTTCGTTGGCAGATACCGTCATGCTTTGCAAACGCCCTTGCTGCATGCTCCACGTAGAACCGGAATAGTTATAAGTATTAACGGTTGTTTTGCTTAGTGTTGGTAACCCAAGAGCACTACCACTACTAACAATGGAATCTGTGCGCGCGACGTTGCCATTACTATCGTAAATGTTGCCTTCGGTTGATGTACTAATTTCGTCGCCTTGTGAACGGCCATTATCTTTTAATGCATAGGTTTTGGTGATGCTGGTACGCAAGAAAGGTTTCACTGCACCCAATGCACCAGTGCCTGAGTTATCAACCTGAGTACTCAGGTTGGCCACACACATAGAGTTCGGTGTTCCCGAAGTATCATGACAGTTCACCAAGCCCCAAGTGTTGACTTGCTCGCTGAGGTTGTAACTTTTTTTGGGGTCTGCGGTATCGGGGCTGAATGTTTTTATTGTTCTTGCCTGACCAATGTAAGGCCAATCCTGGCGGTATTCGGTTTCTGTACGTACGCCAGTTTCACGATTTACAACAGTGAAATATTTAAAACCAAGGAAGCCGCGACCACCGGCTTGCATTTTAGCGTGGCCGTAGAAGTAACTTAGTTTTGCGGTGGAATTACTTATGTTGTTTGGTGATGAAGATGAGGCGCCCGGAGCTGTTGTTTCCACATCGGTAACAACTGACATTGGGCCAAAAGCTTCCAGCACCGGAGATGCGGGGCGTAAGGATTGCTCTTCAGGCCTTAAGCTATGCCATGGATTACTAATCTCTTGATAAAAAGCTGTTGCATCGACTGAACCGGTTAATATGTTCCAACAATTTTGTTGGGTATATTCGTGAATTCCGCCCTCGTTGTACACCGTGTCTTCACAAACCTGTTCCAAGCCTCCGCTGGCCTTGATGCCGGCGATGCGAGAGTAATGCTGACTTCCATTAACACGGCCATATTGAATTTTCTTTTCATCACCAAGGCCACTGGTAATGTTCACGATTTTGTTCGTATTTTTCTTGGTGTTAACACCAAGGCGAACGGTGACAACACTGTCGTTAGTTTGTGTATTCGGTAAAGTAATTAAATCGCTTACGCCGTCGCCATTGACATCCGTCATGTTGAATCTATCGGTTTTAAAGCGAGGAACATTTGACTGCCGCGGATCTGGGCTAGGTGTAGCGCTGTTATAGTTGACAATAACTTTGTAAGGCAAGCTTCCCAATGTGCGCTCTTGGGCTTCAAATTGATTAGTCGCTGGATCCCAGTACTTAACTTTTATTTCACTAGACCCTATAAGGGATGCTGCATTTAATGGCTTTTGCCACACAAAGTCCTGATAGCCATCACCATTAATATCGGCAATAGCTGAGTCATGATTACCTTGTGGAACAAAAATATTGAGTGGGTTCTTTGGGACCCCTGAATATTGGAGTGTCGTTAAATCTGCCCCGGTATTAATGCTAATACCCCAGCCTGCAGTTAAATGTCGGCTGACGATATCCGCTAGACCATCGTTATTTAAATCAACGGCAAAATCCCAACCATCGTATAAAAGGCCCACGCTTGATGAATGATAATGTAGTTCATAATCACCGGAGCTTAATCTGCGCATGGTATATATGACTGTTCCATCACCTCTACTATCGCACCAGCGATTGCCATCATCATCTCTTATTCCGCATCCTGAATAGCTTTGCCATACATCTGCAACAACATCTACAGCACCATCACCATTAAAATCGCCATACATACTAATAGGTCTGAGTATGGGTGCAGTGTGCATATTGTTAGTGAAATTAGCGTCAGGTAGATACTCATAAGTTATACCTGCAGTTAATGATGGATTACCTAAAATATGATTTAGATTTTTTGAAGTATATCCACCTGAAAAATTCTTGAGTGAAATATAAGGTGCTGGATATTGTCCGAATGTTTCGGAATCCCAAGGTAAATCTCCTATCGGCCAAGCAATTATGTCTGAAATTCCATCGCCATTGATGTCTGGTTCAATCACAGCAAGTGGCTGGTCTAAAACTTGGTAAGGAATAGTGTGTGTAGTGCTTTTAGTATCACTTAGTCTCCATGTGCCATCTGGCATAGGTAGCGATAGATAGACTTCATAATTTTTGTAGAATTGGCTGTGCGAGGGTTTGTATTCATTGTCTACAACAATATCCATTCTTCCATCGTTGTTTACGTCCTGTACTTTTATTGAGCGGCTATTTAAACGAGGGCCCATATCTGTATTGTTGGTAAAATTTTGATTTTCAAATGAGAAATTCCCATTGGTATCGATCTTTCCATAGGCATAACGCAACGGTCTTTTAAGTAATAACCCGGCGTTTTCATACGTGCCACCAACAGCCTGATCAAACCAGACAATATCTTGCAGGCCATCACCGTTAAAATCACCCATAGCATGGACGCTTATGCCGCTAGGGAAAGTTTTTGTAGATGTTGTAGCCGCTAACTGATAATCCGGCAATTCCCACTCAAATTCAGTCGCCGGTGCACATACGGTTCCAACGCACTCCTGAACTTTATTAACACGACTTAATTTGTCATTGGTTGTAGCTGCTGTTCCCTGGTTGTAAGTGATGATGTAACTGCGAATTTCGGTGCTGCCGTTGTACGAGCGAACACTTGATAAACGTTTTCCTGTTTTATAGGCATGACCTGCGACATAACCTGAAATAGGGTCATTGCGAGAATCGTAGTTAAACTGCAAATAGGCATTGCGAGTAGTGGTGCTCCCATATGCAAAATCAATACTGTTAATGCGTTGGCCATCACTATCTTTTGTGTATGTATAAATAATTTTATTGCCAGCGCTGTCCGAACGCTTACTCAATGCCCAATCCAATACAGTATTAGAATTCGATGAAGAGAGTTGGTTTTTTGAATTAGCTGAGTCTGTGGTGTTGCCGTAGGTTTCGATAGTTCCATCTTTATATTCCACAGTGAATGAGTCAGGATGTCCTGTAGTGCCACCCACGGCAGTAATGCGAGCAAAAGAATCTATTTCTGTTTTATATGTACTGCCTGCAGCCCCATAGGTCCCTGAGGCTAATAACAATCTGTCGCCGTTCAGGCAAAAACGGTCTTCGCTCGTCCATGTAATAGCTTTGGCAACACCATCGACTCCTTCGGTTTGGCGACAACGGCTAATTGCACCATAAGCGCTGAGCGACCAGCCCAGTCCCATAAGTCCATTTCCTCCACCGCTGGAATAATTAAGGCTGACATTAGGCACTAAACCTGCAGATCCAGGAGCTGTAATAACTGGAATTTTGTAAGTAGCTTGACCGCCACTGGTTACATCAAATTCAGCAGGTAATGAACGAGTTTTATCAATCGAAGCAATTGATGACGGCGTTACTTCAAAGAATCGGGCAGGAATGGAATTGTTGTCTGTGACATACGCATATTCGCTGCCATCGCTTTTAGTTAGGAAAATATCATTCAAACCGTCGCGATTGATATCTTTAACAACTAATTGGATGTTGCGATTGCTAATGCCGTCGTATGAATTTATAGATAATGTTGTTACATCCTGCGCGGTTGGGAAGTCAACATTTGAATAGCTTTTGATTAAGAGTCCCGGAGTGTATTCGTCGGCACCGCGCAGTAACAATGTGTAATTATTAGCGGTAGAACTTAGAATAAAATAATCGCTATTAAATACAGCTAATCTCAGCTTCCCACTGGAAATTTTGCTTGCAAGGGTTGCGGCGCTCATCGTAAAGCTTTGTGGTGCTGTGTAAGTGCCGAAATTATTATAGACAATAAAGCTTTTTGTCGGGGGCATCACTAATGGAGTTGATATATCTCCATGTAAAATCAGAACCCATGGTTTTTGGGCAAAGTAAAAATCTTTGTCTCCATCATCGTCCACATCACCAAGATAGATATCATAAGTATCCTTGTTAATTTCCATTCCTGAGACATTCACGGCAATTAAAATTAATGCTGTAAAAGCTAAGGTGATTTTTAAGAGTCCAGAAAACATGATATCTCCGATATGTGATATGACTGCTTATGATTTTTATAGCTAGGAACTTCCATTACACAGACAAAAACCAGGAAGCCTTACGACTTCCTGGTTTTTAGTAAACGCTAAACTTATAGCCAATATAGAGAAGAATATGGCTTCGCATGACCGCACTGCGGTTATCTTTTAATTATTCAAACTTCATATGAAGCTATATTCTCAGTAGACGATTTTGATGTCAAATTTAGTAAGGATGCGCTTTGATCATCAATATTATGAGATTTAGAGTGTTAAGCCTCATTCGAGGGTTTGCCAATCGTGGCAAGGATACCGCCATCGACATACACAATCTGCCCAGTCACAAAATCACTTGCTTTTGATGCGAGGAAAATTGTTGCGCCTTGCAAGTCATCCGGGTCACCCCATTTTGCAGCGGGGGTACGGTTGATGATGAAGTCGTTGAATGGATGACCGTCGACACGGATGGGTTCGGTTTGGCTGGTAGCAAAATAGCCGGGGCCAATGCCGTTTACTTGCACGTTGTATTTGGCCCACTCGGTTGCCATGTTTTTGGTGAGCATTTTCAAGCCGCCTTTTGCAGCTGCGTAGGCACCAACGGAATTGCGGCCGAGTTCGCTCATCATCGAGCAGATATTAATAATTTTGCCTTGGCGGCGTTCCACCATTTTGCGTGCGATCGGGCGCGTCATAGTGAATACGCCGGTCAAATCGATTTTGATAACTTCTTCAAAATCGGCGAGCGACATTTCCAGCAAAGGTGTGCGTTTAATAATGCCAGCGTTGTTGATCAGGATATCAATAGCGCCGTGGTCTTTTTCAATTTGATCCACGGCCGCTGTCACCTGGTCTTCATCGGTTACGTTAAATTTATAACCGAATGCTTTGAAACCTTGTTCGCGATAATAATTAACAGCCTGATCAATTTTTTCTTGCGATGAATTGCCGTTGATAATCAATGTAGCGCCTGCGCTGCCAAGGCCGGATGCCATGGCCATACCCAAACCATGGGTCGCGCCGGTGATTACAGCTACTTTTCCGGTTAAGTCAAACAGTGGGTGAGTCATATTCTTGTCTCGCTCGGAGGAGAATTTCTAACTGGTTAAAACCCGTATATCGTTAGACTTAATACGGGTTGCTTGGGAAATTATTTCAATTCGCTTGGCTTATGGAAATCCATATCGGTGTAATCCATATTCTCGCCCGCCATTCCCCAAATAAAAGTGTAATTTGCGGTGCCTACGCCAGAGTGCATTGACCAGGGTGGGGAAACTACGGCTTGCTCATTGCCAACCCAGATGTGACGAGTTTCATTGGCTGGCCCCATGAAGTGACACACTGCATGAGTATCAGGAATGTTGAAATAAAAATAAGCTTCCATGCGACGGCTGTGCGTATGCATGGGCATGGTGTTCCAAATGCTGCCAGGTTTTAATTCGGTCATACCCATTTGCAGTTGGCAAGTATCGAGTACGGTGCTGATCATCAGCTGATAAATATCGCGCTCGTTACAGGTATCGCCTGCACCCATGTGCAGCACTTTACTGTTTTCCTTGTTCACTTTTTTGGTTGGGTGAGTAGTGTGCGCTGGCGTTGAGTTCAAATAAAACTTGGCTGGATTTGCGGCATCGTCGCTGCTGAAAATAACTTCTTTTGCACCGCGACCAACATACAAGGCTTCTTTGGTTCCGATTTCATAAACTTGACCATCAACAGACACTTTTCCGTTGCCGCCAATATTAATTGCGCCCAGCTCGCGACGATCCAAAAAATAATCCATTTTGAGTTGATAGTAGCTTTCCAGCTTTACCGACTTGTTGACCGGCATAACACCGCCCACCATGAGGCGCTCGTAGTGCGTGTAAGTGAACTGTACTTCGTCAGCAACAAAAATCGATTCGACTAAAAAATGTTTGCGCAATTTTTCAGTGTCGTAATGTTTGTAGTCGTCAACATGGACGGCGAAACGTTCTTCAAGGACTTTCATAATAAAACCTTTTTTCAGCAAGCCCGTGTTAGCACGGGCTATGGGTGGAAACTAACCGGTTGATCGCTAGGTGTTATCACCAAACTGCTAACACAGGATTAGCGGATTTTTACGCCAGCATTTTTTCGTGTGAAATTTAATGCTGGCTATGTGGGGGATTATTATTTTTTGAGTAATTTATACATCTCTACACCCGCCAGAATAAACGGGGTATTGCCTTTGGGGTCATTGGAAACAATGCGCTCGGTCATGTAGTAATCATAGCTGCCATCGCGGCCAAAGCCCAAACCGGCAACGAGGCATTGATCGTTCATGCTGATCTTGCCATCGGGATGAACGGTGACGAATTCATTGATCAAACCTTGATAGCTTTTGATCGCCACATCGCGATAAGACGCTGGCAGATAACCTTTGTTGACGCCTTTGGTATAGAAATAGGTAAACATGGCGCTGGCAGTTGATTCGCGATAGTTAGCTATGTCGCCGGGTCTATCAATAATTTGCCACCAGGTACCAGTAGCCGTGTCCTGGTAACGCAAAATATCTGCCGCCAATTCCACGCTGATATCAATTAAGGTTTTGCGCAATTCGGTTTCTGATTCAGGAATGTAATCCAGCACATCTACCAATGCCATTGCATACCAGCCGATACCGCGCGCCCAAAATTGCGGTGCACGGCCAGTTTCTTTGTCTGCCCAATCCGCTTTTTTGGATTCATCCCACGCGTGGTAATAAAGTCCGGTTTTAGGATCGCGCAATTGTTCGCGTGCGATAACGAATTCATGCACGGCTTCTTTAAAACTGGCGTGTTGTTGTTCGCCGGTTTCATAAATGGAAGCGTATTCGACAAGGAATGGGATGCCCATGTACACGCCGTCGAGCCACAATTGGTTTGGATAGGTAGCGCGATGCCAGAACGCGCCATCGCTGGTGCGTGGATGACGTTTTAAATTTTCACGTAAAAAGTCGACGGCTTTGCGATATTTTTCCTGACCGGTGCGCTGCTCCAGCAAAATCACCATTTCGCCCGGTTTGGTCAAATCGATACTGAATAAATCAGGTTCAAACGTTTCGATATGGCCATCATCGCGAATATAACTGCCGGTGACAGATTCCAATGCATTGCGATACGCAGGATTAGGGCTGATAGCATCCAATTCTTGCAGCGCGGCAATTTGCAT
>DATIGS010000304.1:0-16741 GCA_035481425.1 Cellvibrio sp.
CCCATCAACAACACCGGCACCAGGATGATCATCAAATTCATAAATGAAGTGATGTCGAGCTCCGCATCTGTTTTAAATCGCCGTTTAATGCGCATCGCTAATTCCTATTATTTAGCTTGGTCAGGTTTGGCTTAAAAAAGCGGCGCTTATTGCGCAACCTGTGGTTTCGCTGCTGCGTCTTGTGTGCGGGTGCGCGGCACATCTTGCACATGCGAAATCATATTCAGACACTTCACGCCTGCCATTTCCAAACTATCAATAATTTCCGTGGTTTTGCTTTGCAGCATGGAGTAAATCAACAACAGCGGAATTGCTGCCACCAAACCAAATGCAGTGGTGTTCATCGCAACCGCAATTGACGACGACAGCAGCGCCGCTTTTTCAGCAGGGTCTGCACTGGCCACAGCGGTAAACGCCTGGATCAAACCGATAATGGTTCCGAGCAGCCCGAGCAGGGTGGAAATATTCGCCAAGGTCGCGAGATACGGAGTGCGTTTTTCCAAACGCGGCATAGCTTCCATCACGCCCTCTTCCATTGCCAGTTCTATATCATCGCGACGCGGTGAGTGCGCCATGCGCGCGATACCGGCAGCAATAATGCGAGCGATAGGTGCATTCACAGTTTTACCCAAATTCACCACACCGGCGTAATCCCTTTTTTGCAGCAGAGGCAGTATGCGATCAAACGCCTGGCGGTTTGCATTTTTTGCCGCAGTCAATACCACCCAACGCTCAACTGCAATCGCCAACCCGATCACCAGTACCAGCGCGATGGGGTACATAAAGGCGCCACCTTCTTGGAAAAAACGAATCAAAGTATCCATATCTTTATTAACCTCAAAAAAAGAAAAATTATTATCAAAAAATTATCTAAAAATTTATTCGCCGGCCGAATCGAATTCTCCAGCCGCCTCCAGCGCACGCGCCAATTCATCCCGTTCTACATGACCAAATACTGCTTCCTCCTGGCTGCTCATCATTTCCATTTCAAGTTCCGGGCTCAAGGGAGATTGCCAGGGCAAAATATACATTACCCGCGGCTGCTCCTGATTGCCCGTTACTGTGGTTTGTAAATTAATATTGGCTTCGCGCACCATTTTTTTATCAGCATCCGCTGACGGCGGCGGCGACTGTGTCTGCTGCGCCTTCGTTGTCGACACACTTTCATTTTGTCGCGCATCCGGCTCCTGTGCCTGGGCACAGACGGCGAGCGCGCACACACTAACAATTAATGCGAATTTATTCATCACTCACTTCCTCCTGCGGAGTTTCAGTGATGGTTGCTGCTGGCGCTTCGGCCGCAGCTTTAGGTTTAGGGGCGATACCCAGGCGCCGCTGTAAATCGGCAATCCAGCTGGTAACTTGCTTATACTCGGCGCTCTTCTCATTTCCGCCAATCAATTGCAAATAGGCCTCGTAATGCGGCAGTGCCTCGGCACTTTTGCCCATGTACAAGTCGTACAGTATGGCGATGTTCTTATGGCTCTCGGGATGAAACGGCCACACACTCAAGGCTTTTTTATAGTTAGCTTCCGCCTCGGCAAAATTGCCCGACTCGCGCTGCAAAATCGCCAATTGGTTGTAGGCATCAAGATTGGTGTGGTTTGCATTGAGCGCATTATTAAATGCCTGCTCTGCACGCTTATCTTCTTTTTGTGCGCGATAGACCAACCCCAAATTCAGGTAAGCGCCTGATAATGTATTGTCTTCAGCGATCACTTTTTGCAACAGCGATTCAGCCTGCGCCCATTGTTTATTACGCATCGCACGCGTCGCATCAGTAAAATTTTGCTGCGCCTGACGGCTTATGGAAGTCTTGCTCTGCAAATAAGGATTGGGCGTGACCGGGCCGCTCGGCAATATAGCTCCGCCGGACGCTACAGTGCCAACTGCAGTTGCGTCAGCATCGTCGGCCTTTTTTTTGCCCGGCGCAGATGCACAACCAATTAACACCAACATTAATAAACCGGCGATGAGTTTATTGAATGTCATTACTCACCTCCAGACGCGTTTCAGATTTGTTGTAGCGTGCAGGCAGCAATTTAGCGAGCGCATCAAAACTGCGTTTTACCCCTGCATCATAAGTGCCCTTCCAACTGCGCTGGGCATTGGCCTGATGGATTTCAATCGCCTTTTCTTCAAATGGATAGGCCTGCTCTTCCAACAGAATTTCGTATTGCTCCAGCGCCAGCTCGTCCAAATCTTTAGGGCGCTGGGAATTCATCAGGTCGCGGCTGAGTTGCGCATAAATTTCACCAATCTTAAAACTTGCCTCGGTGGTAAATTCGCTGATCCCGAATGCCAACACTTGCTCTTGTGCCTTCAGCGCTTTTTCCATCGCTGCACGTTTACGCTGCAGACTATTTTTAAGCGGCAAGGTGAGTGAAATGCGGGAAAACTCATCGTACGCTGGCTGCGCCAATTCTGTTTGCGCACTCGCTGCAAGATAGGCCGAGCGATCGGTTTTGGCACTGCCCGCGCGATTGTGGGTGTTAATAATATTTTGCAGCCAGTACAAGCGTTTTTCTTTATCGCCCGCTGCTGCATACAATTCAGTTAATTTAAATTGCGCTTCCAGATTGTTTGCCAATGGACGCGGATATTCAGTCGCATAGCGGCGGTACTGCTCAATTGCCTGGGCACGCTTGCCGGATTTTTCATACAGCTCGGCGCCCATATACAGCGATTGGCGTTTTACATCCGGATCGGTACTGGTGCGCTCCATCACCACCAATTCATCCGCCGCCAATTGCCATTTATTCTGGTTTTGGTAAATCAACACCATCTTCGCCGGCAAGGTCGCAACCAACGGATTGCCAGGATATTTTTTGCGGAAACCCAAATACACATTTTCAGCCTGCGACCACTTTTCCTGCTCGATTAAATAAACACCGGCATCATATTGTGCTTTAGCTGCAATTTCTGTGTCGGGCGTGACCTGGGTAATTCGCAGCAATTGGGCGATGGCTGCATCTTTATCGCCAAATTCCAGACTGGCTTCCGCTTGCCGATAAATACTCGCTGCAATTCGCTCGCGCACTTGTTGCGCACTCGGTGCGCCCGGGCTTTTACCAAACGCAGGCAAGAGTGCTAACACTTGCACGTATGCCTGTTCAGCGGCGGCATATTCTTTGGTTTCAAAACGGCTGTGTCCGAGGATCAGCCAACTGGAAAATAAATATTTTCCCTCTGCGGGCGGTTGCCATGCGATAACTCGCTCGGCCACCATTTTTGCATCGACATAACGATTTTGTTGCAACAGGTCATCCGCGGCTTCGGCGAGCACTGCAACGGCGCGCGGATCGGTTTTATAGACATCAGCAAAATTCAACGCATTTTGGATTTTGCGATTCTGCCATTCTTGTAAACGATTATCGGGCAGGCTGCGTGCCGATTGGATTAATTGTTGCGGCAATAAAATCGCCGCATAGCCCGCATCCGCACCGCGCAATTTATCCACATAACCATAGGCAACTTGCTCATAGGCATTCATTGCTGCCGGTAAATCGCCCGCTTCGTTGAGGCATTCAGCAAGCAAAAAAGTCATCTCAGCAACTTGTGTATCTTTTTCGAAGGTGCTGACAAATTCGCGATACCATTTTGCCGCGCGCGCAAACGCGGCACTGGCTTCGGTTTTTTTGGTCGCTTTTAATTGCTGCGCTTGCGCGTGTTCAAATTGCGCCAGCTCTTGCAAGGATTGATGCAAATACGCGAGCGCGCTATCACCGATGACACCCTTGCGCTGCGTCCAGTAATTACTGCTAATGCCGTAACGTTCTACAAAATCCTGTTTGGCGGGCAGGATCAAACTGGGGAAGTCGCCCTGCTGGTAAACATCAATCACTTTGATACTGAAGCTGGGCGCAAAATCGGAATTGGCATTGTGCTGCACAAAGTGCTGATAGGTTTCCGCACTGTCGGTGTAGCGTTTCTGGTCGAGATACAACTGCCCGAGTTGTTGATAAAGCAAATACTCGTAGGCGCGCCCGCCACCCAATTGCGTTTGTAATTCGCTGATCGATTTGGCGCCGTCCAGATACGACAGTGAGAGCCCCATCACCCGCAATGTATCCCTAACCAAATTCGCCTTGGACGCGCCTATATCAGTTAAGGCCGCATCTACATCTTTTGCATCGGTAGCGTGGCCAATTAATTGGTCCAGAACCCCGGCGAAGGATTTGAGCGCGAGATCATAATCACCGCGTTTGAATTGCGCCCAGCCTTTCATATAGAGCGCGTTTTGTTGCAGGTCAGGATTATTGCCTTTCACTACCGCGTCATAATTGCGCTCAGCGGCAGCGTAGTCACCATCGGCAAATGATTTTTCCGCGCGACGAAATTGGGTTTCCGCCATAAAGCGCGAATCCGGATTGGTATTGGCGAGCTGATCAAGCACAACTGCCGCCTCTGCAGTGCGGCCATCCAACGAGAGCGCTTTGGCAAGTTTGTAGCGCAATTGGTCGGCTTCCACACCTTTTACCGACGCAGCGCCAACGGCAGGTGTGGCCAATAATTCGCTGTAGAGCGCGATGGGTTTGTCGTAAAAGCGACGAACTTCGCTGGCATTGAGTTGGGCTTTTTCACTGCGCGCCATTTCCAAATCGGCGAGGCGCACTTTAATTTGTTGGCGCAGTGCCGGATCTTCCGCCACCGCGAGCGCACGCTGGTAGCTCTGCTCGATGCGCGCCATATCCAACACCGCCACTTTCGCGCTGGCATCCGGCAATTTTGCTGCAGGTAAATCTGCCAGGGTTTTACCGCGGCCATCATCACCCAGGTTCACCACACTGCAGCTGTACAATTGCATTGCGCCGCTCACCAGCAGTGCAATACGCGCAGCGCGAAACATGAATTTGTTAAGGTGCATCATTCAGGTTGCTTCCTTAACTCGGTATCGTACAAACGCGCAACGGCGAGATGCGCTTGCGCCAAATAATTATTCAGACGTTTTTCATGTGCCGCCAATTGTTGGTCAACTTGCTTGCGTAGCAAACCACTTTGTTGCGCAATAAGTTGATCAGTATTGCGTAAGTGTGTTTCCACTTCTTTGTGCAGGACTTGCAAGCGCGCGAGCGTCGGTTGGATGTCCATACTGGTAGCAGTAATATCGGCAATTTGCTGCCGGGTTTTGGCAATTTGTGCGAGGCTGGCATCAATCGTTTTTAATTCTGCCTGCTGGTCTGCAAGCCGTGCGGGATATTCCTGTGCGGCGCGCCACAGCAAAATACCATTAAACATTTTTATACGCGTTTCCAACTCACTAGTGTTTTGGCCCGCCGCTTTCATCTGTGCGATCGTCTGTTGCCCGCGTTCAATACGCGCATAGAGTGCGCGGGTTTCGTCATCGGCCAGCGCCATATAATTTTCACTGCTGCGCACCTGCTCCAGTTGTTGCGCCATAGTCGCGCGGGTGGCTTGAAGCTGCTGTTCTTTTTGCGCGATGGAGTTCTGCGCAAGTTGCTGTTCCTGGCGGCCGCGAGTGGCTTGTTTTTGCAGGAGCAATTCGCGATACGCATCGAGCTTGGGCAGCCAGTTTTGCAACAAATGTTGCAAGCGCAATAAATCGCGTAAATCCAACACGGCGGTTTGGAATGCGTTTTTAGCAAACAATTCGTTGAGATATGCCGAGCGGGTTTTGATAATACTGGTACTATCCAACTTCAACCAATTCTGCCCGTCATCCGTTACTACTGCAGTGAGGGTGCCGTCTTGCGGAGCATCGCCCAAGGTTTTTTTTGCCTCTTCAGGTGCGAGTGGTTCACTGCCGATCAAGGTGAGCAATTCGCCCTCGGTAAGCGTCGCGCGCATATCGCGGATTAATTGGATTTCGTGTGCGAGCAATTCTTCTGCGGTTTGATAGGCAGACACAGCTTCACCTTGCGCGCCCAATTTTTCATAGGCGTAAGGCAGCGCGAGTAGCGACTCTTGCACGGCGGGATACATCAAGCTGCGCGAGCGCAATAACTGCCAGGGCCTGAGCGCCTGTTCGTATTCTTCTTGTGCCACCGCCGCCCAGCCGTATCCCAACAGGGCTTGATTGGCGAAGGCGCCGTCGAGCCGCACCTGGGTAAATTCGCGAATCGCCGCCGCATATTTTTTCTCGGCAAGATAGCTGTAACCAATCGCGGTATAGGCTTTGTCCTGCAGTGCCCACTGCTCTTTGCGGCGCTGCGGATTATCGCTGAGGTCGATCTCGGCGAGCTCGCTAAAAAATGCCTGGGCACTGGCGAAATTGCCTTCGCGAGCGTGGGCTGCGCCGAGGTTATAAAGCGTGAAAGGACTCCAGGAACTCAAGCCATCTGCGTCGATATTATCCAACGTCAAATCGGCAAAATTTTTATTGCGGATGCGGATATTAATTTGCAGTGCTTGCATTTGTGCGCGTAGCGATGGTTTAAATTCGCTGCTGACGCGTGCGAAACTTTGTTCAGCGGCAGCCCAATCACCACGGGTGTAATGCAATTTGCCGAGATAAAACCAAGCCGCGTCGCGCACCGCTTGCGGGCGACGTTGGTCTTGCAGGATTTGGTTGAAAACACTCTCGGCATGCTGCTGCATGCCAAAGGCGAGGCTGATACCACCGGCAATTAATTCGGGGTTATCGCTATGGCCCTGAATGCCATCGCGCGTATCGGCAACCATTAATTCGGCAAGCGCCGAAATATAGTCTTGTTGGTAGTAATGATAGAGGGCTACCCCGTAGCGCAAATCAGCGACGGAAGTTTTGGGAGCGTCTTGGGCGGGCACCGGCGATGCAATTATCGCTGTGGCAAACGCCAGCAAACAGCGCTTGGCAAAAAGCGGTAAGCGCATTACATCTGCCATTGCTTGATTTCAAAAACAGGCTGCAATTGTGCGGTGGAATCCACAATGCGCAATTCCAGCACTACCGGTTCCTGGGTCTTGTTAATGACGATTTTGGCTCCGCGCTTGTAGTCCTGCTGTGGTCCACGTCCGGTAAAGAAGGCGCTGATCTCATGCTCACCCGCTTTCAGGTTGCCGACGTACAATCGCTGCACACCGCCCCGGAACAGCGCCTTGGTCTGCTTGTCGGTATAGAGTTCACCCGCAACCAGCTTGTTATCAATTTCCAGCTTGATTGCATCCAGCGCAAAATAGGTTCCCAGATCCATTGAGACATACACCGCCACCTGGCTGCTGGCGGGATACAGCAATTCTTCTTCGAGGATCAACAGGTCGCGGTTCAGGGTCAGCACTGACTCTTTGAGGGACTCCACTTGCTGGGCACTTTTGGCAGAGCCACCCGTGGCGGGTGCTGCGGATTGCGCAAATAGCTGGGGACAGCACAACAAGGAAGCCACGATAAGCAGACCAGCATACTGGCGCAGGGGGTGAAACATGGTCTTTCTCCAAAGAATAGGGGGATAGCCAGTGCGATCTCACCCGGTAATCAGCATGCAGATAGCATTTTGCAGACCAACTCGCTGCAGGCGCAAAAAGCGGAGCATTTTAGGAAGCTATTGGCCTTTCAGGTGTGATATTGAGCACATTTGTCTTTGGCTGAAGTTACGATTTATGTCGCCAACTAACAATTTACGCGCAGCAGGCAGGTGCGCGCTTGCCGCCTTGAAGCTTAGATTTTTTTATCAAAATGCTATTTATCAAATCGCTATGTGGTTGCAGCGCTTGCCGAATTATTCTGGCGGCATCAGCCCTTTGCTGTAGGACACCTTGCCGCTGCTGTTAATAATCACCGCATCAAATCCGGGCAAACTATTAATTAGCGCCAGGCCTTTTTCCTCCCCGAGCACAAACACGGTAGTAGAGAGCGGGTCGGTATCAAACCCCTGTGGGCCGATGATGGTGACGCTGTTGACGCCATTGGTCGATTTGCCCGTGCGCGGGTTGATGATGTGATGCACGCGCTCGCCCTTGTCATCAATAAAGAAACGCTCGTAATCGCCTGAGGTAGAGACGGCAACATCTTCCAGCGGCAAGGTGATAGCAACTGCGTCGGCACGCGGATTTTTAATGCCGATCAACCAGGGACGACCAAATTTATCGCCGATAACCCGGCTATCGCCACCCGCGGTGATGCTGGCATGTTTAACCCCGAACGACTCGACTATCGCCATCGCCTTATCAACGGCATAACCTTTGGCAATGCCGCCCAAATCGATATACACCTTGGGGTGCTCAAACCAGACGGTATTATTTTTGGTATCCAGGTGGATAAAACGGTAATTGATTGCGGGCAGCAATTCTTCCCGCTGCTGCTCGCTTGGTGCCAATTTTTTGCGGTAATCGTAGTAACGGCCAAGCGACGCAAAGGTAATGTCAAATGCACCACCGCTGAGTTCGCTGTAATGGTTGGACTTGTCGATAATCGCCGCCAGCTCGGCCGAGATGGAAAGCGGTTTTTTGGCGCTGGCTTTGGGCGCTAATTGGTTGACGCGATAAAGCTCGCTGGTTTCGATATAGGGACTGAAGTGCTCATCAATGCGGCGCATTTCCGCCATTGCTGCCGCTATCGCCTGTTCGGCTTTTTCATCGTCATCCAGCCAGAGGGTGACACTGATATTGGTGCCCATAATGTCCCGGGCATCACCGTGCCATTTGGCCTGGCAAAACTGGCCAACGAATAATAAGGCGCAGACCAAAAGCAGGCGCAGCGGGGTGATCACAGGGCTACATCAACGCGATAGTGGGTTTTGCCCTCTTCATCGACGCGGTCTTCCTGGGCGAACATAGCGAGCATATCAATGGCATTGGCGGCTTCAAAAAAGCTCTTGGGCGCGGCCAATTCACCTGTGACTTTGCCACCGCTGGGAGCAGCCAGTTCGATCTGTAAATTGACATCCACCGGCCCACTCAACTGGAAAAGTTTAGCGCTGACGCCATTGTTGCCGTTATCGCTCAATTCAGCGCCGAAGCTGCCAATATCCAGCCAGTTAGCGCCGGTGTTAACGCGCGCTCCGCTCCAGGTGAGATTACCCTTGAGTTTCAACAGCACATTGCCGCGCAGTTCAAGCTCATCGATATGGGTAGAGAATTGGCCCTGGATGGGCACAGGAAGTTTGGATTGCACCAGCGCAACAGGCAGCGACACATCGGCCTTGCGCACTTTGATGGCGCCCCCGGAGCCAGTGCAAATCTCACCTTCAAACTGCTGCATAGGCAGGGTGGTTTTCACTTGCGCGCAGGGTGAGAGGGTCAACAGCGACAAGGGGCGGAGGCTCCACCCCAATTGCCCCAGCGAATACTCTTGCTCAGCCGTGCGCACACTGGCCAAACTGGCGCGCCCGTTCCACAGGGTGCCGGTTACTCCACTCAAGGCAACACCGGTGCCGCGGGTTAGCAAGTACGCCCCCCAAATCGCCGGAATATTGCTGATCACAAACAGCAAAAACAGCACAACCCCAAGCGGGATCCACAGTTTTTTATGGGTCTTGGATAAAACGGGTAAACGGCTCATAGGTTGGTTTCAGTCATGTACAGGTTGTGTCGATACAATCGACAAGGATATTGATTAGTGAGCTTTTTGCAGACGCAGATTGACTGTGACCTGCCCCGGATCATTGGTGGCGGCAATCGATAGATCACTCACCGTAATGCCCTGCTTGAACTCAATTTCGTACAGCCACTGCATCAATGGGCCATAAGCCGCTCGATCCAGACGCACGCGCGCTTCGCCGTTGGCACCCGGCTGGAAACCACTCATGGAGAGACCATTGGCGCGCAGGGAGCTGTCCACCAAGCTGCTGAGATTGTCGTTACTTACAGTCGCACCAGCCTCGCGCGACTGCTGGATTTGCGCCGCCACTATCTGCACCCGGCCGAGGGTTTGGGTTGAGGCAACATTAGCGGCAAGCAATTGATCGCGTTTATTCTGGATAGGGGTAAGTACCATCAACCACAGCAGGTAGAGCACTACCACAAGGCCGCAGCCGAGGATAAGCATCTGGTCGCGGCGATTGTATTTATTGAGAAAATTCAGTAGCTGGTTCATAGCGTCTACCGGTTAAGGATTCTTGGTGACTTTGAGACGCGCAGTCTGCACATCGCCCTGGGCATTGAAGCTCGATGTTTCGGCATTCAGCCCCTGCTTGCGGATACTTTCGCTCAGCGCTTCAAACGCGCTGAAGCTATCGGCCTGGATATTGATATTCAACTCGCCCGTTTCACCGGTATAGGAAATGCCTTTGATACTGACGCTCGGATCTTGCGCGATCTGCGGCAACACCAGCGTCAACAGCGCCATTACACTCGCAGATTGACCCACTGGCTGGGTTTGTTTAAGCAAGGTGTTGAGCTGCTTTTCCGGATCGACAATCCGGCCCTGGGTGATAACGCCGCGCGCGGTGGCTTCTATTTGCTGGCGCAGCTTGAGGTTTTCCCCACCCAGTTTGTGGATTTCAAACATCAGGGTGCCGAGATAAACCGCAACACAGACGCCTGCGAAAATCGCCACTGACTGCCAGAGTTTCCACCAACGCTCGATTGGCAGACGCTGCGAAAAATCGCCCTGGCACAGATCGATCGAGCTATTGCTGTAATCCAGCATCCATTCGTCGGCAAGAGTCTGGCTGGCAATTGAATCCTGTAGCTCTGCGGGGATCAACTCACCGAGGGTGGCGAGATCTTCATCGGTAGCGGCGCGCAAGTGCAGGCTGGGCAGCCGCTCAACCCGCTCCTGATCGCGCAGCAGCATCTGCAACGCCATGCGCGCATGTTGTTGGGCGATGCTAAACCCCAGGGTGTTGGAATAACGGAGATAGACTTGTTGCCGGTACAGCCCCAGAGACCAATGGTTGTAGTTATCGGCTGCTGCTTCAGTCGCCAGTGGCAGCGTCAGCGGTGCGGCCCAACAGCGGGTCACTTCGATCCCCAGTGCAGCGAGCTCGGCAAAGGCCGCCTGCAACCAGGTCTTATCAGCAAATGCGACTACCACTTTGCCATCGGCGGGCGTACCCAGCGCAAAGTGCAGGTCTTCTACATCGCCCACTACCGAATCTTCCAATTGGAATGGCAGCAAGTTGCGCAGGTGTTTTTTCTCTTTATCGCTGTATTCCAGTTGGCGGGTGTTGACCCGGCTACCGGGCAGAATCAACCAAGCCGATTGCGGATTGGCAGGCTTATCCCCCAAGGCTTCGCGCAGGGCGTCGCGGTCGCCGCTGGCACCTTCAGCAGCAGGCATGCCATCGGCACCCAGCCAACACCAGCGAAAATGGTCCGCCAGTGTTTTGCCATCATCAGACGTGGTTACAGAAAGCACCAATTGCATGGACATAATTTGCTCTAGCTCTTCGCTCAATCAATTAAGGCTTATTCAACTAATTCAGAATCGCCATCTTTATCTTTTTCGCCGCGATCAACCGTCGGCAACTCAAACACATCATCGCGACGGATTACCTTCAGACTGCCCGGCTCGGTACCACGCATCATCAAGCTGCGCATACTGCGCCGCTGGTCGACCAACTGCACGGTTGAGTTCAACCAAAAATACTTGGTGGAGGTATTCAGTCCATCGATGTCCAATGGCTTGCCGGCAAACATCGCGTCCCACGCCGTCGATATAGCGGTCTTATCCGCGAATCCCGATACCGGTCGGGTTTCGATAAATTGCGCCATTTCATTCGGGTTCGTGGGCGCCAAATCGGACGAACCATTCAGGCACAACAAGATGTTGTTAATGCCCCGACCATAAGGCCCAGCCAAATCCAGCGTATTGATATTCAACCCCGCGTCCGCTACCGGCAAGGCGGTGATATAGGGCTGCAAGAGCGTTATCAGGATCGGACTCTCGTTAAACCCGCGCACCATCCGCAGCTCATCAACCGATTTAAAAAACGCATTGGCGGCGCGATAAGGCTCTTTCATGCCCTGGTAAAAATTGCTTTCTGCACCACCGGGACCGGACTCCGCATCGTCCGCATCAACCCAATCCACCACTCCCGCAAGCAACATTTCGGCCTGGTTCTGGTCGAGCGGCAGATCGGGGAAGGTCTGCAACAAACGGATAAACCGGCGCTGTGGTTCGCTGTAGCGCTCCGGTGTTCCCTCAGGTTTGGTCAGGTCGATCGGCCGCGCCAAATCATTCAAATTCAACTGGATAGTGGCGTCAGTCATGCGGGCAAAACCGGCGACGCCCTCATCATTAATCGGTACTTCGCTGCCCCAGGGCTCCCCCAGATAATCGATATTGGGGTCTATATCCGCCTCGGGAAACATCAACTTGGCAACCTCTTCCGTCCCCTCCAGGAACGCACGCGCCTGCGCGCCGTGCCAGCGGGTTTCCGCCCGCGCCAACCCCAATTGGTACTGGGCAGCAAACTTGACACTCAACCCGGCTACCAGCGCCACAATCAGCAACACCAGTACCAACACCGTACCGCCCTCGCGGTGGGTCGGCTTACTGTTGTTGTTCAGGCATGGCAAAGAGGCGCACACTGCTACCGGCTCCTTTGAGTTCGAGGGTAATCTCTACCGCCAGAGGCAAATCCTGGGCGCTGGCGCCCTGCTGGTTATTGTCGGGCCATTTTTGTAGCCAATCTTCGGAATACTCACGATCCTCCAGCGCCGACTTACCTTTGGAGGTAATTGCCCCCTGATACAACATCCGGAGTTGCAAATCTTCAACATCTTCCAGTAGCAACTGATGAAACGCGTCGTCGTCTTCCATATCGACATCGGCCAACTCGAGATTGCGTTCGGGCGCAAAGTCGCGCCAGAGTTGCCCATCCACTACCCGGTAACTCACCATCTGCAAATCGCTGCGCGGCAAATTGGAAAAGTTCACCCAGCCGCGACGCTTGAACAACAACACCAGCTGATCCGCATCCTCGCCCGAGGAGCGCAGGCTTTCAGCCTGGAATACAGTATTTCTATCGGCAGCGGCGGGCGGGATTACATGGCGCAAGTCAGCCGCGATAATTTGCCAGGCGCGGTCGAGCCGATTAATTTCCGTCAACACTTCATTTGTACGCGTAGCACCGGCGTCGGCCGCATTGAGCGATTCGAAAGCCATAACGGCGATCAGCGCCGAAATCACCAGCGCAATCAGCACTTCCAACAGGGTAAAGCCCTGTTCCTGAAAAACTGTCCGCCGCTGCAAGCCCATCTTATTGCACCACTTGCACACGTTCGGGGTCACTGATGTAACCAGTCATACGCGCCATCGCCGGCTGGTCTTCATCAACCGCCGAATTACCCAGGCTTACGCCGTCAGCGGGGCCGAGCAGGCGCACGGCAATTTCAATTCGTTTAAAACCGGGAACGGGCAAGGTATCCATCGCAATGGTTTTAAGTTGCCACTGCCAACGCAACCCACCCATATCAACGACCCCTGAATCTTTCTCGGGCACCTTGTAATCGGCCAAGGCCTTTTTCGCTTTTTGCTGCTGCAGCAAGCGCACGCGCGTCAACTGGTTTTCCGCTACCCAATAAGCATAGGTTTTATCGCGTATTGCCCCTGAACCGTCCAACTGGGTCATCACCAGCGTAATTAACGCGGGCAGCGCCATGGCAACAATCATCAACGCTATCATCGCCTCCAGCAGCGTAAAACCACGCTGCCCGGTGCGCGCAGGAGGGCGCTTCACGAACGGGAAATTCATCGCCCACGCTGCTCCTCTTCAATCCGCTTTTCTTCACTGACCCAATGCAGTTCGCCGGCCAGATCCAACTGAAGCTCTTCGGTTACGATCTGTTCACCGCTTTGTGATTGATCGGCATGGATCGCAATTTCGACCGTGCCAGTGCCATCGCCACTCGGGTAAAAACCCATCACCGGATCTTGATATTCCAGCTCTGGATCAAATTCCCACAGTTCCTCTTCCACCACAAATTCGATGACCTGCCCCTCGGCCAGACAGTGCTCGGACAACTCGGGCAAATCCTGCCATTGGCGATCGCGCACGCGGCGCCATTGATAACACCACTGCTCTTGCCCATCGATATCCTGCGCCTGGCGCGGTTCAACAAACAGACCGTGGGTCTCGCCCTTCAGCACCGATTGCTCGGCGATATAATTCGCCTGCAACATAAATTCCTGGGCTTCTTTGCGCGTCATATCCGCGGCGGCATTACCACCCACCGCAATCGAAATTACTCCCACCGCCATACCTATGATAAAGACCACAAAAATGATCTCGATCAGGGTGAAACCTTGCTGGCGGGAATTCACGATTGCGACCAGGAATCAGACTTATTGCTCGTCCCAGACACTGATATCGGCATTCTGGCCTTCGCCGCCACTCACGCCATCAGCGCCCAGACTATAAATATCGTACTCCTTGCCATCAGCAGGGCTCATGTATTGGTAGTCATTGCCCCATGGGTCTTTGTTGAGGTTATCGATATAACCGCTAGCCTTGAAGTTACGTGGCACAGGCGCGATGGAGGTTTTGGTCACCAGCGCTTCCAAACCCTGTTCAGTGGTCGGGAAGTTGAAGTTGTCGATGCGATACAGTTTGAGTGCGGTTTGCAGCGAGCTGAAGTCAGCACGGGCTTTTTGCACGTTGGCTTTATCGAGGTTGTCCATCACATTTGGCACCACAATACCGGCCAGCAAACCGATGATGATTACCACCACCATGATTTCCACCAGGGTAAAACCGCCCTGGCGCGCCATGGCTATTCCCGCTTGCATCTTTCTTGTCATTTTTTGGTCTCCTCCATATCAATAGTTATACGTACCGCGCCCGGATTAACCGAGCTTGGTCATTTCGAAAATCGGGGTCAGGATCGCCAGTACAATTACACATACGGCGCCGCCCATGAAAATAATGGTCGCAGGCTCAAGCAAACCCATGGCCACACCCAGCATCATTTCCAGCTCACGCTCCTGATCTTTAGAGGCATTGTCCAACTGCTGCGGCAAGGTACCGTTGGTTTCACCACTAGCCACCAGCTGCACCAGCAGCGGCGGGAAATAACCGGTATTTTCCATCGCCCGGCTCAAACTCATCCCCTCGCGCACCGAGGCGGCGACGGTATCGCAGGCCTCTTGCAGGATTTTATTGGTCATCACCTGACCGGAAATATTCAATGCTTGCAATAGCGGTACACCACTGGCCGATAACAGACTCAGAGTCGCCGCAAAACGCGCCGAGTTGATCTGTTTTACCAACTCGCCAATGACTGGCAATTTCAACTGTACTACGTGCCAAGCGCGCAACCGTTTGGGATCGCGCATCAATCGCTTAATCAGGAAGTAGACCCCGATTAACGCAAAGAAAAGGTAGATCCCGTAATTCATTAAGAAGCTACTGGTGGCAATCATGCCCTCGGTCAGAGCAGGTAACTCGCGCTTGCCCTGCTCAAAAATTTTGACCAGTTTGGGTACCACCAACACCATAAGCGCAACGATTACCGCGAGGCTCACAACCAGCATGACCACCGGATAGATCATCGCCATTTTGATGCGCTGTTGTAGCTGCTGGCTGGTTTGGGTGTAGTCAGCCAAACGCTCTAGCACTGGACTTAAAAAACCGGAACCTTCACCAGCACGCACCAGGGCGCGATACATATCGTTAAACGCAACCGGGTTGTCACCCAGTGCTTGCGCCAAACTCAACCCTTCCAATACCTTGGTGCGAACCTGTAACACCACGCGTTTTACATTGGTTTTTTGCGATTGTTTGGCGGTGGCGTGCAGGGCTTCATCGAGCGGCAAGCCGGACTTCACCAGCGACGCCAGCTGGCGCGTGATCAAACTCAGGTCGCGCGTACTCAATTTGGTAGCGCGGCGGCGAAAGCTGGCCGAAAAACCACCGCTTTCACCACCAGTAGCACCGGAGGCATCGCTGGTAGCGCTCGCTACTTCCAGGGGTTTTAACTTTTTAGCACGCAATTGCGTGCGTATATGCCGCTCGGAATCACCTTCCATGATTCCCTTAACGGTTTTACCTTCTTCGGTCAGAGCCTTGTAGCTGAATGCACCCATGATCTACATCCACTACAGCGAAGTGGTCACACGCAGCACTTCTTCAATGCTGGTGATGCCTTTGAGCACACATGCGCGACCATCATCGCTCATGGATGGACTGTGTTTACGCGCCTCAGCCAACAATTCCTGCTCGCCCGCCTGCTCATGGATCAGGTGGCGCAAACGCTCAGTGATCTCAATTAATTCGTAAATACCCTTACGGCCGCGATAGCCTTGGTGGTTGCAGTGTTTGCAGCCGTTCGGCGCCGGGCGCCAGATGGGGGTATCGGCGGGCAGTTTGAGCATTTCGCGCTCCGATTCCACCGGCAGATACTGCTCTTTACAGTGACTACAAAGCACCCGCACCAAACGTTGTGCCATCACCACTTCAATACTTGAAGCCAGCAGGAAGGGTTCAACGCCCATGTCTTTCAAGCGCAATACCGCACCAATCGCGGTATTGGTGTGGAGGGTCGATAACACCAGGTGACCTGTCAGCGATGCCTGAATCGCAATCTCAGCAGTTTCTGCGTCACGGATTTCACCGATCATCACCACATCCGGATCTTGCCGGAGAATGGCGCGCAGACCGCGGGCAAAGGTCATATCAATCTTGCTATTTACCTGGGTCTGGCCGATGCCAGGTAACAGGTATTCAACCGGATCTTCAACGGTGAGAATGTTGCGACTGCGGGTATTGATATGACTCAAGCCCGCATAAAGCGTGGTGGTTTTACCGGAACCGGTCGGTCCAGTTACCAGAATAATCCCGTGTGGCCTGAGCAGGTTTTTGGTCAGGCGCTCATAGACCAGTTGCGGCATTTGCAGCTGCTCCAGGCGCAGCTGGCCAGC
>DATIGS010000305.1:0-13661 GCA_035481425.1 Cellvibrio sp.
ACGTCAATTTGACGCTCAACTTCCAGCTCAATAGCTTCTTCCATAAATTTAAAGGAGTTGAGGTTTTTGGTTTCAGTGCGGGTGCCGAGTTTTTCCTGGCCTTTGGGGCGCACAGAAATATTCACGTCAAAACGCATTGAGCCTTGCGACATTTCGCCGTCACAAATTTCCAGCGAGGTCACAATCGAGTGCAATTTTTTGGCGAAGGCTACGGCTTCTTCGGCGCTGCGCATATCCGGTTCGGTTACCACTTCGATCAGCGGAGTGCCGGCACGGTTTAAATCGATTCCACTCATGCCTGCAAAATCTTCGTGCAGGGATTTGCCTGCATCTTCTTCCAGGTGCGCGTGGTGAATACGAACACGTTTGGTGCGGCCGCCTTCGAGTTCTAAATCAACATAACCAGCGCCAACGATTGGTTCGGCGAGTTGTGTAGTTTGATAACCTTTAGGTAAGTCCGGATAGAAATAATTTTTACGTTCAAACACCGAGCGCTTGCCGATTTCAGCATTCACTGCCAGACCAAACATGGTGGCAAAACGGAATGCTTCTTCGTTAGCAACTGGCAGAGTGCCTGGCAGCGCCAAATCAATTGCGCAAGCTTGGGTGTTTGGCTCAGCACCGAACGCAGTGCTGGCGCCGGAGAAAATTTTGGTTTTGGTGGCAAGTTGTACGTGAACTTCCAACCCGATAACTGTTTCCCATTGCATAGACTGGGCTCCTTATTCAATGCCGGGGGCAGATTGTTGGTGGAAGTTGGTAGCTTGCTGGAATTGGTGCGCTGCGTTGAGCAATTGTGATTCCGCAAAGAAATTACCAATTAACTGCAATCCAACCGGTTTTTTATCTACCAATCCGCAAGGAATGGACAAGCCGGGCAGACCCGCAAGGTTCGTTGCGATCGTGTAAATATCTTCCAGATACATCGCCACTGGATCTTTGGTTTTTGAACCAAATTGGAAAGCAGGTGATGGTGATGTTGGCCCGAGGATTACATCAACATGTTGGAATGCATCGACGAAATCCTGTTTGATCAACCGGCGAACTTTTTGTGCTTTAGCGTAATAGGCATCGTAATAACCGGCAGACAACGCGTAAGCACCGACGAGAATACGGCGCTTCACTTCTGCACCAAAACCTTCGCTGCGTGAACGCATATAAAGATCATTTAAATCTTTTGGGTTTTCGCAGCGATGACCATAGCGCACGCCGTCAAAACGCGACAAGTTGGCAGAGCATTCTGCTGGCGCAATTACATAGTACGCAGGCACTGCGAGATGTGTGTGTGGCAAGCTGACGCTGTGAATGGTCGCGCCCAATTTTTCGTAGACTTTGATTGCATCTTCAACCAAAGCTGCCGTGTGTGGATTCAAACCTTCACCAAAATATTCTTTGGGTACACCGATGCGCAAACCTTGCAACGATTTATTTAAATCAGCAGTGTAGTCGGGTACATCGCGTTCAACACAGGTTGAATCTTTCGTGTCAAAGCTCGCCATGTCGTTTAACAAAATTGCAGCGTCTTCTGCGGTGCGCGACAAAATTCCCGCTTGGTCCAAACTGGATGCAAAGGCAATCATCCCCCAGCGCGATACGCGGCCGTAAGTGGGTTTAATACCGGTTAATCCACACAATGCAGCGGGTTGACGAATTGATCCTCCGGTATCGGATGCGGTTGCGGCGGGAGCTAAATGTGCAGCAACGGCTGCAGCGGAGCCACCTGAAGAGCCGCCGGGAACGCAATCAATTGCCCAGGGATTTTTTACCGGACCGTACCAGCTGGTTTCGTTGGATGAGCCCATCGCGAATTCATCCATATTGGTTTTACCCAACATCACCGCGCCGGAATTCAAATAATTTTCTACGATGGTAGCGTTGTAAGGTGCGATAAATTTATCGAGCATTTTTGATGCGCAAGAGGTGCGCACACCGGTGGTACAAAAAATATCTTTGTGCGCGATAGGTACTCCGCACAGCGCAGGAGCATTACCTGCGGCCAAGCGTGCATCGGCTGCTGCGGCTTGTTGCAGTGCGGTGTCGCCAGTTACGGTGATGTAGCTGTTGTAAGTGCTATCCAGACGCGCGATGCGATCCAGATAATGTTGCGTCACTTCGGTACTGGAAAAATCTTTATTGCGCAGACCTTTTACCAGTTCGGCAATGGTGAATTGATGCATTGCGAATATCCTGATTTTTGTTGGCGATTTGTCGCCACTTTTTTAATGATCGTATAGGTTTATGAAGCTAAGGGTTTAATGGATGCTTCGGGATTTTTATCGCCAGATTATTCGATAACTTGCGGCACCAGATACAAACCATCTTGTGTTGCAGGCGCAATCGCCTGGAAGGTGTCGCGCTGGTTGGGTTCGCTCACCACATCCGCACGCAGGCGTTGTACTGCATCGAGCGGGTGTGCCATGGGCAATACGCCATCGGTATTTACCGCTTGCAGTTGGTCAACCAGGGCCAGTACATCGGAGATACTTTTTGCCGCTTCATCGGCGGCCTCATCGCTAATTTGGATACGCGCCAGCATAGCGAGCTTGGCGATATCGGAACGGTCTACAGCCATGGGGTATTAGCTCCAGCAAAAGAAACGTGAAAACAGTACCTAAAAAACGGTAACGTGAAAAAAGCAAATATCGTAAAAAACGAAAAGGGCGGCGAATTGCTGCGAACTCGCGCTATACCGATAAAAACGGGCGCCAAAGGTACCACATTTGCGCCTTGCCCTGAACCCTTGGCGGTTGCTAGAGTGCGGCGAATTTTGCCAAAACCCTGAGTAGGTTTTTGGTGAGCGCAGAGTTGCACAAAAAATAGACGCAAACGTCGGCGAAATTCACGATTAAATTGAACTTTAGAGTTAATTTAGGTCGGATAAAAAGCGAAAATTCACTTATACTGCGCGCTTCTTAAAAATTTGCAGGGAGCCTCGCCAAGGGCGAAGGTTATTTTCAGGGATTTTGATTCAGTTGCCCGGTGCGCGCCGTCGCAGGAGTGGGCAGAAACGTTGTTGCGATACATTGTGTCGCACCTAGACAACACGAATTCTATTTCAACACATTCTATTAAGGCCTCGTCCCGTCATGATGAAACTTTTGCGTGGAGCATTCTCCAACGATCTCTCTATCGACCTTGGTACAGCAAACACCCTGATTTATGTCCGCGGTCGCGGTATCGTGCTTAACGAGCCATCCGTAGTAGCTATCCGTCATCACAACGGCACCAAAATCGTAGAAGCTGTAGGGGTTGAGGCCAAGCGCATGCTGGGCCGTACACCGGGCAACATCACCGCTATTCGCCCACTGAAAGACGGTGTGATTGCCGACTTCCAGGTTACCGAAAAAATGTTGCAACACTTTATCCGCAAAGTTCACGAAAATTCCTGGTTTAGCCCATCCCCCCGCGTTTTGATCAGCGTTCCCTGTCTTTCCACCGAAGTTGAAAAGCGTGCTATCCGCGAATCGGCATTGGGTGCTGGCGCGCGCGAAGTGCGTTTGATCGAAGAGCCAATGGCAGCGGCGATTGGTGCTGGCCTGAAGGTTTCTGAAGCCAATGGTTCGATGGTAGTGGATATCGGTGGTGGTACTACCGAGATCGCGGTTATCTCCCTGAACGGTGTGGTGTATTCCGACTCTGTGCGTATTGGTGGTGACCGCTTTGATGAAGCCATCGTTAACTACGTGCGCCGCAATTACGGCAGCGTGATTGGTGATGCGACCGCTGAGCGTATCAAGCAAGAAATTGGCTGTGCATTTGCCGGCAGCGAAATCCGCGAAATCGACGTACGCGGCCGCAATCTGGCGGAAGGTGTACCGCGCAGCTTTACCCTGAGCAGCGACGAAATCCTTGAAGCATTGCAAGATCCATTGGCCGGTATCGTCCAGGCGGTTAAAAGTGCGCTGGAACAATCGCCACCGGAATTGGCTTCTGACATCGCGGAAAGCGGTGTTGTCCTGACTGGCGGTGGCGCTTTGCTACGCGATATCGACCGTTTGTTGTCTAACGAAACCGGTCTTCCTTTCATTGTTGCTGAAGACCCACTCACTTGCGTGGCTCGTGGTGGTGGTATTGCGCTGGAGATGAATGACAAGCGCAATATTGACCTGCTGTCGTCCTGATACGTTTTGAGGCCTGTCATTAGCTATTAACAGCAGGCATCAACTCCAGGGGAGAACTCACCATTAAACCGCTCTTCGCCCGAGGCTCATCTGCTACCAGTCGAGCCTTTCTATTTATCCTGATTACAATGGGTTTGGTGGTGGTTGGGCTTTATACCGACCGCCTTGAGCCCCTGCGCGAAAAATTCGCGCAACTGGCCACGCCTTTTTATCAAATCACTGATGTTCCCAGCCGCGTTAACGATTGGCGCAAAGATACTTTTGTGTCTGAAGTCGACCTTAAACTCGAAAACGAAGCACTGAGGACTGAACTGCTGATTCATCAGCGCAAGTTGCAACAGCTTGCCTCCCTGGCGGCAGAAAATGTGCGTTTGCGGCAGCTGCTTAATGCCAGTCAAATGTTGCAGGACACAGTATTGATCGCCGAGTTGATCGGCGTTTCACCCAACCCGCTGAGCCACAAGGTCGTTATCAATCGCGGTACCAAAGACGGCGCCTTTAAAGGTCAGCCTGTGCTGGATGCTTTTGGTTTGATGGGGCAATTGATTGATGTGGGTGAGACATCCAGCACCGTATTGCTGATTTCTGACTCCACCCATGCGATTCCTGTACAAGTCAATCGCAACGGGGTACGTGCTATCGCTGAGGGAACCGGTGATTTGAACAGTCTGAGCTTGCGCCATGTGTCGGCAAATACCGATATCCGCGCGGGTGATTTACTGGTCAGTTCCGGCTTGGGTGAGCGTTTCCCGGTTGGTTATCCAGTGGCAGAAGTGCTGCAAGTAGTGCGTGATCCAGGCAAGGCGTTCCTTACAGTGATCGCGAAGCCCATGGCGCGTCTGGATCGCAGTCGCCATTTGTTGCTGGTTTTTGCTGATCGCGATAAAGCCAGCGTGCCGGGGGCGTTGAGTTTGCCTGCTGCAGCATCTGGTACCACCTCATCCTCTGCTTCCTCTAGCAGTTCTGTGGGCGGGGGGCAGTGATGCTCAGCCCGCAGCTCAATCTCTATTTCGTTATTGCCTTCAGTTTTTTGCTGGCATTGGTGTTGTCGGTTTATCCGCTGCCGATGGATATGCGCTGGTGGCGCCCGGAGTTTGTGTTGTTAGTGGCGATCTACTGGATTTTCTTTATGCCGCTCACAGTGAGCTTCACCCTGCTGTGTGTGCTGGGCTTGTTCCAGGATTTATTGGAAGGTGTGCCTTTTGGGCAGCATAGCCTCGGGCTGGTGATCGTTGCCTATATTTGCATCCTGTCCTATCAACGGGTGCGCAACTTCTCAATCTGGCGTCAATCCTGCTGGATCTTTATATTGGTGGGAATCGCCCAGTTGACCGATAACTGGGTGCAGGGCATGGCGGGGCGTCCGCTGTCCGGAATCCAGTTTTTGTATCCCGCATTAACCAGTGCGCTCTTGTGGCCTTTGTGCCATCGCTGGTTGAATGCGATGACTCATCGCTACCATCATTAACTGTATGGTGCTGACAAACCGGCCACGCAGATGAATCGGCCGGCACAATAATTATTCTTTGCGGTATCAGGAGTTTTCAGGGTGAGTGCAGTTGTTTGCGATCATGTACCAGATTTGTACCTTGCCTCCCAATCGCCGAGGCGGCGCGAGTTATTGCGTCAAATCGGAGTTCGCCATGCCGTCATTTCCGCCTCTGTTCCCGAGCAACCTGCCGCGGGTGAATCTGCACTTGATTATGTACAGCGGTTGGCGCGCGACAAAGCCGCTGCAGGTTATGCGCAATTACTCCAGCAGCAATTGCCGCTGGCGCCAGTATTAGGTGCTGACACGCTGGGTTTGCTGGATGGTGAAATCCTTGAAAAGCCACAGAATCAGGATCATGCCCAGCGCATGTTGCGCCAACTATCCGGCCGCACGCATCAAGTGATTACTGCTGTTGCATTGCATTCAGATAAACAGCAATCCCTGCGTGTATCGATCACCGACGTGACCTTCCGCGAATTGAGCGACGCTGAAATCGCCGCCTATTGGCTTACCGGTGAACCGCAGGACAAAGCGGGCAGCTATGGCATCCAGGGTTTGGGGGCGGTGTTTGTCAAAGAATTACGCGGCAGTTACTCCGGTGTTGTCGGTCTGCCGATCGAGGCAACGTTGGAATTGCTGCAAGAGTTTGCTGTGCCCTGGTGGACGACGGGAGTCGATGCATGAGTGAGGAAATCCTGATTAACGTCTCCCCCATGGAGACACGTGTTGCGCTGGTAGAAAATGGGGTGGTGCAGGAGTTTTACATCGAGCGCAGCCACGGTGAGAGTTATGTCGGCAATATCTATAAAGGCAAGGTGGTGCGCGTATTGCCGGGGATGCAGGCCGCGTTTGTCGATATCGGCCTTGAACGCACCGGATTTATCCACGCCGCCGACATGATGCCCGAGCCGCCGGAAGGCGAGGTGCGCCGCGCCGAAGTGGCAGACATCCGCACCCTGGTGCGCGAGGGGCAAACCCTGCTGGTGCAGGTGGCCAAAGATCCTATCAGTACTAAAGGTGCGCGCTTGACGACGCATCTGACCCTATCGTCGCGCTACCTCGTTTATATGCCCAACGCCAGTCACATAGGTGTGTCTACGCGTATTGAAGATGAACCTGAGCGCGAGCGCCTGCGCCAGGCGGTGGAGTCGGCTGTCGCGGAGCAGGGCATCGCTGGCGGATTTATCGTGCGCACCGTTGCCGAAGGTGCTGATGGCGAGGCGATTGTTGCCGACATTCCGTTTTTACGCCAACTCTGGGATGACCTGAGTGCAAAACTGCCGAGCCTGGATGTGCCGGCGGAACTTCATCGCGATATGCCGCTCTATCTGCGCGCGCTGCGCGATATGGCGCGCGCCCCGATTGATCGGGTGCGTGTGGATTCGCGCCTAACCTTCCAGCAAATGCTCGATTTTGCCTCCAAATATGCGCCGCAATTGATTGATTTGATCGATCTCTACAGCGGTGATCGCCCGCTGCTGGAGTTGTATGGCGTAGAGGAAGAAATTCACCGTGCACTGGAACCGCGAGTTGCGCTCAAGTCGAATGGTTATTTGATCATTGAGCAAACCGAAGCCATGACTACGGTGGATGTAAATACCGGCGCATTTGTCGGCCACCGCAATCTGGAAGAGACGATTTTCAAAACCAATCTGGAGGCGGCGACGGCGATTGCCCGTCAGCTGCGGCTGCGCAACCTCGGCGGGATTATCATCCTCGATTTCATCGATATGAAAGATCCGGAACACCAACGCCAGGTATTGCGCACGCTGGAAAAGGCACTGGAGAAGGATCACGCCAAGACCCGGATTACCGGGGTGTCGGAACTGGGCTTGGTAGAAATGGCGCGCAAGCGCACACGCGAATCCCTGGGGCAGATGCTCTGCGAGCCCTGTCCTGTATGCCAGGGGCGCGGCCAGGTGAAATCGGCGGAAACCGTATGCTACGAAATTTTTCGCGAGATTTTGCGGATGGCCCGTACTTACGACAATGAAAAGTTTTTAGTCCTGGCATCGCAACTGGTGGTTGATCGTCTGCTCGATGAGGAGGCCGCATATGTGGCTGATCTGGAGGCATTTATCAAGCGAACAATTGAATTCAGGGTGGAGGCGCTTTTCCAACAAGAACAATACGATATTGTGCTGGTCTGACCATGCTCCAAAAAATATTGCCCTGGAATAACTCACGTCAATGACTCGTAGCTTACGCAAACTGGTGAAATGGTTTTACATCCTGATTGCCACCGCGCTGATTTTATTGGCGGTGTTGGTGCAATCCGGGCGTAGCTTTTCCTATTTGCTCGAGAGCCACACCCAGGATATTGCGAGTTATTTTTCTACCAAGCTCAATGCATCGGTTGCGATCGGTCAAATCCAGGCTGAATGGAATGGTCTGAAGCCCAGTGTGGTGATTCAGGACCTCAGTATCACCAGTCAAACGGCGCAGCCGATAGTTGCATTGAAAAATGCGCGCATGCAGCTGGATATCCTCAAATCACTGTTCAATATGCGGCTGGTTTGGAGCAGCCTTTCGCTCAATCAAGTCGCGATGACCTTTGCCCAAACCGAGGATGGTTTTTGGCTTATTCCTGGCTTGCCCCAACGCACTGAAGAACATAAACCGGGCGTCAAACTGGATGCCCTGTTGGACATGTTGCTGCTCTCCACCAAGATTGAATTCCAAAGTAGCCATCTCAGTTTCCTGTTTACTTCCGGCAAGGAAGTGGTGATGGATTCACCTTATTTGCTGCTTGAAAACGCCGAGGATTTCCATCGTCTCGCAGTGCAGATCGATGTAGATGAGCAGGCGCGCAGCGTATATCTCATCGTGGAAGGGCATGGCGACCCGCGCGATCACCAGAACTTTAGTAGCCGCGGCTACATCCAGCTCAATCGTTTCCCCACCAATGAACCCGTCTCTGCCGTCAGTACATTTTTACTCAGCGGGTCCGGTAAAGCGGGCTTGCACGGCGATGGCTCATTGGACGCAAATATCTGGTTCGAACGGCGTCCAGGCAACAAAGGCTACGACCTCGCCGGGCGCTTAAAGCTACAGCGCTTGTTCTTCCCGCTCGGTGAACGCCAGTTGGCGTTGGACAATTTCTCGACCGAGATAGGCGGGTACTGGCTGCCCACTGGCGAGTGGCGGCTGGGCTTGCAGAACGTCAATGCCGCCATGGGCGAGCACAAAATTGCCGACGTTAACCTGGCGGTGACCTCATCCGGCTTCAAGCAACCTTTGCAAATCCATATGGACAAGCTCGATCTGGGACGGTTGCCGTTGATGCTCCACAGCTCGGGTGTTTTAGGCGAGGGCAAGTTGCGCGAAGTACTGATGACGCTCAGCCCGCACGGGTATCTGCGCAATGTTCAGGTAACCCTGCCCATCCAGCAGCTGAAAGACTGGCAGCTGCGCGCGAATCTTGAACAGGTTGGTGTAAGTGCCTGGTCTGGGGTACCGGGGCTGGTGGGAGTAGATGGTTATCTGCAAGCCGGGCAAAAGGGCGGTTTTGTCGATATAGACTCGCGCCAATACTTTTCCATGCATTATGCGACCGCTTATAACGCACCCATGGAGTACGACCGGGCTAAAGGGCAAGTGGCTTGGCACCTGCAGCCGGAAAATAACCAGATTTATGTTAACAGCGGCCAACTCGAATTCCAGCAGGGAGCCGAAACAGCGCGCGGTTACATGTGGCTATCGTTGCCTTGGCAGCGCAATACCGGTGATATAGACCTGTACCTGCAGATTGGCGCCCGCCAGCTCAATGCCAGCCGCTATTCCAAGTACACGCCGAAGTTGCTGCCGCAATCGCTACTCGGTTGGTTGGAGCAGAGCATAGGCACGCAAAATTCAGGAATAGCTACCGAGGCCGGTTTTGTTTATCGCGGCACGCTTAATACTAAAAATCCGATGGCGCGCTCTTATCAGTTGTACCTGGATATTCAGGATGCTGAATTGAATTATCACCCTGGGTGGCCGGCACTCAGCCAGTTGGATGGCCGCTTGCTGCTCAATGATGCACAGGTAAAGGCCAGTGTGACGGACGCAGCCGTCTACGGTAGTCGCGTGCAGTGGGCAGAAGTACAGGCAAATCCGCGCGCGGGTGGCGGCACATTGCTGGAGGTAGACGGCAATATTGTCGGTGCGGCGAGTGACGGCATTCGGGTATTGCGTGAAGGTATGTTGCGCCAGTACCTCGGCAACAGCGTGGATTCCTGGTTCGTGCAGGGCGATATGCAGGCGCGGCTTGATCTGGATATTCCCATCGGCACGGGCCAGCAAAAACCTGCTGATGGCCGGCAGCACGTTGATGTAGATCTCAAGGCGCAGCGTTTTGAACTGCAGAATCTCAATTTGGCCGTCGATGATCTGGTCGGTCGGATCAGTTATGACAGTGAGACAGGCATCAGTAGCGATACGATCAAGGCCCGTTTATTTGATGAATCTGTTGAAGCAAGGTTAGGTACCCGCAAGCTCGATAATTACAGCAAAACGCTGGTCGATGTTAACGGTGTTGTCGATGCCCGCACTATTGCTTTCTGGAGCAATCGCCCCGAGTTGTTATTCCTGCAAGGCAAAATACCCTATAGCGCCCAAGTGGAATTGAATCATCGCCCCCAGCGCGCCAAGAACCTGGTCGAATTAAGTCCGGAAGAGGAGGCCACTGCCACGCAATCGGCAGCGGAATTTGCCGAAGAGGCCTTTGCCTCGGTTAGGATCACCAGCGACTTGGCCAGTGTCGGCATAGACTTGCCTGAGCCCTATGGCAAACCTGCGGGTGATGTGCGCCCATTGGAGTTCACCCTCTCACTCCATGAGAAGCAGGCGCAGGTCGATGTGCGTTATAACAATGACTTGCAAGTGCTGATGCGCACCGACCGCACCCGCAACAATGGCCTGCTCAATGCCAATATTGCCCTCGCAAGCGAAGCCAAATTAAATCCCCAGCCCCAGTTTTTAGTCTCCGGCTATCTGCCGGGCATTGATCTGGATGCGTGGAAAGCGGCGTTTGAGCGCTATAAAAATTACAGTGCCCGCCTTACACCGGTGGTGGCGAAGACGCTGTCAGCGCTACAACCCGGCAATTCCTCTGTCGAGGAAACAGAAACAGTGGGTCTGGTTGCGGGCTTACCATTTCAAGCAGACATTACCCTCGGGAAATATGAGTTGGGTTCGACCACGCTGGAAAACCTCAAAGTAGTGGCCGTGCCGGTGCGCTCTGCCTGGCAACTGGACGTGGATAATGCGGTTGTCACGGGTAGGTTGGTGGTGCCGGATAATAGCTTTACCGCCTTGCAGGTAGATCTCGCACGCCTGTCCCTTAGCAAAGCGATGATCGGGCAGGAAGAGCTCACCGTCGCGGCGGATCCAAATGCGCCGGTTGAGCCGGCCAAACCGGTGGAAATTATCGATCCGACCAAGTTACCCCTGGCCAATATCAGCATCGCTTCTCTGATGATGGACGATAAAAATTATGGCAGCTGGTCGTTACAGGTACGCCCCAATAGCAAAGGCGTGGTAATCGATAATATTCGCGGCAGCATCCGCAACCTCACCATCAGTGCAGCCGACGATCCTTTAGCTGGCGCCAAGTTGATTTGGCAAAACACGCCGGTTGGCGTGCAAACCCGGTTTATCGGTAGCCTTGGGGCTGGCAATATCGCCGAAGTGCTCAAGGCGTGGGAGCGCCCTGAAATCCTTGAAAGCCATTCTGCGCATTTCCGCGCCGACTTGTTCTGGCCGGGGTCACCGCAGGATTTCAAACTCGTAACATTAGGTGGCGACATGAGTATCGCCATTGAAAAGGGTAGTTTTAAACGGGAAGCAAGCGCGGGTGACGGAATACTGCGGCTGATGTCGTTGCTGAATTTCGATACCCTTGCACGGCGCATGCAGCTCGACTTTTCGGACCTATATAAGAGCGGTTTGGCCTACGATACGATCAATGGAAAAATGCGCTTCAATCAGGGTGTTTTGCTATTTGAAGAACCATTGCAAGTGCATACTGCCTCGAGCCGTTTACAGATGGCGGGCACCATCAATCTGCGCGATGAAACTATTAATACCCGCCTGGTAGCGACCCTGCCGGTTGCAGGCAACCTTACGTTTTTTGCTGCTCTGGCAACGGGGCTGCCAGCTGCAGCGGGTGTCTATTTGGTGAGCAAGCTCTTTAAAAAGCAAGTTGATCAGGCGACCAGTATTAGTTATTCCATCACCGGTGGTTGGGATAATCCGGTTATGAGTTTTGACCGACTGTTCGAAAGTGAACAAAGCCTGCGCGATAGCGTAACGAAAAAGCCGGAGACTACGTCACCACCGGAAAGCAGTCCGCCGCAAGAGGACAATCCATCCCGGCAGGACAGCCAGGCGCAATCCGATAGCTCGGCACCGGTTGGTGATTCGCCGCAAGAGAACCATCCACCAAACGCTGATAGCTCTTCATCGACAAGCAATCCTTAAGTATGGATGCAAAGTCAAATAGTAAAAAAGGGCGCCGATGGCGCCCTTTTTTAACGTGATCTTTGTGGGGAATTCTAGTCCTGCGCTTCCAGTTGCTCGCGAATAAAACCAAACAGTTTGCGCGCACTGACTGGCGGTTTGTTTTCTTCACGCTCTTTCTGCGCGCTGCGAATCAATTGCCGCAAATGCTGTACATCAATACCCGGGCAGGATGTCACCAGCGTTTGGAATATTTGCTTATCTCCTTCAATCAATAGGTCGCGATAACGCTCTACCTGATGTTGGCGATGCACATACTGGTCGCTACGGTTTTGCAATTTTTCTACCGCAGCTTTGATCTCTTCGTGATTCCCCTCGCGCATCAGTCGGCCGATATATTGGATCTGGCGACGGCGCGCTTCTTTGGGGGGCATTTTGCGCGCGATATAGATGGCATCCAGCATTTCCTCGCTCAAGGGAATTTGCGCGAGTTGCTTTTCATTCATGGTGATAAAACTCTCACCCAGCGCTTGTAGCGCATGCATATCGCGTTTGACTTGCGATTTGCTGAGGATGTAGTCGTCGGGATTGATGTCGTCGTAGTTGTAAACCATGGCAATGCTGTCGATGCTGAATCAATAAAAGGGCGCGCAGCTTAGAGTAGTTGCCGCAGAACAACAACCTCTGGTGCGGATATAGGTTTAACAATAGGCGATTTATTCGCCTTCTTCAAAGCGATCAGCGATTAGCGCACGGATGGCGCAGAGGGCGGCATCGGCATCCTCTCCTTCAACGCTGACTTCCAATGGCGTGCCTTGGCTCGCTGCCAGCAACATCAACGACATCACACTCTTGGCATCGGCCCAATTGCCTTCGCCCACGCGCGCAAGCACCTTTGCCTGGAATTGATTGGCAAGGGTGGCAAGTTTGGCGGCGGCGCGGGCATGGAGGCCGCGCTTGTTAATGATATCGAGGGTTTCTGTCTGCATGATCTAGTGTTTTTTGTGTTTGTTGATATCGCGATGACGGACTTGAACATCGCTAAAACTTTGGTCGAAATGCTTTTGCAGTCGCTCCGACAGGTAAACAGAGCGGTGCTGGCCACCGGTACACCCAATCGCAATGGTGATGTAACTGCGATTGTTCGCCTGATAGCGAGGCAACCAGCGAGTGAGGTAATGTTCGATATCCTCGTACATTTCTTTCACCGTTACCTGCTCCTCCAGAAAATCGATAACATCCTTGTCTTGGCCGGTTTGAGGCCGAAGATTTGCTTTCCAATGGGGGTTGGGCAGGCAGCGGGCGTCAAATACCAGATCGGCATTGATCGGTACGCCGTGCTTAAACCCAAAGGATTCAAACAGGATCGCCATGGTCGACTCACTGCGTCCCACCACACGTTCTTTCACCAGGTCGCGCAGCTCGTGCAGGTTTAAATGGCTGGTATCAATTACCTGATCGGCACAATCGCGGATTGGCTCCAGCAATGCCTGTTCAGCGCTAATTGCTTCTTCCAGGCTGGTGTGCTTATCAGACAATGGGTGTTTGCGCCTGGTCTCACTGAAACGCTGGATCAATACCGCAGGTTGCGAATCCAGAAAGAGCGT
>DATIGS010000306.1:0-12120 GCA_035481425.1 Cellvibrio sp.
CCAGTGAAATACCTTTTAGGGCTTCGAATTTTTCGTTGTAAACTTTACGCAGGTTTCTTAGTGAGAGTGCCGGAGTCATAACCCCTCGCAGAAATGAATGAAGGTCAGAAAATCTACCACCAGATCAGGGCGCAGCATGTCAATTTCAAGTTCAGAACAATCTATTTACGATCAAGAGTATTACACCTATCACCTTGAGCTACTTGCCGCCTTCTGCGCGCAAATTCAGCAACTGCCACCGTTTAATACTGAACAGGCCAGCGAGGATGACCAGGAGTTTCTCGCTGCACTCACACAGTTGCAACAGCAATCACAGGGAATTGATTTTCTGGAGCAAGGCCAGGTATTGATGTGCCGCGTTGTCGGCTCCTACCCACACCTAATGCAGCTACTATACCGCGACCTACTCTGGTTTTTTGGCGGAGACTGCCTGCATTTTATGCCAGATGAAGAAATCGCCATATTCCAACGGCTGGACGAACAACGCGAGGAGGCCAAACAGGAACAAAGAGCTTTTAGTTACAAAGAAGCTCGCGCTCGATCAAAAGGAATGCACTAACAGAAAAAGAGAAACAATGACGCAAGGATGCATCATGCCCGACAGGGCAAACTTTTAACCGGGAACTTTAGAACGGACTTTTGTGAAACTGATATTTGAATTGGAGCGGGAAACGAGACTCGAACTCGCGACCCTAACCTTGGCAAGGTTATGCTCTACCAACTGAGCTATTCCCGCTAAATGTGGCGTCCCCTAGGGGACTCGAACCCCTGTTACCGCCGTGAAAGGGCGGTGTCCTAGGCCACTAGACGAAGGGGACCCGGACCATCTCACGTTTTTCCTAACTTTTTCAAGCTAGCGTCTGCGTCAGAAGTGGGGCGCATTCTAGGGACAGGCTCCGATTGTGTCAACACTTTTAATTCTTTTTTTATCAGTGCGGAAACAAGCACTTAGCGTTTTTGTAAGAGAAAGCCATGCAAATTCTTGCGCCATTTTTTTCGGTGCTATACTTCATGCAACTACACGCCTAGCAATTAACCGATAAGGCTTATAAATCACCATGGCTGCCTATGTTATCGCCGGAGTATTCCTACTATTAATTTTATTAGCAGGATATTTATTTTTATCGCACTCGATTGAAAAGAAACGTGTACGGCGGCAACGGCTAATAACGGCGCTGCGCGCCCGCCGCAATGCTTTTCGCGATCTGGCGACCGGTTTTCCGACAGGATTCCTATCCGGTGATCTCACCTCCCTGCTCTACCGCAGCCTCATTGATTGCTGTGAGCAACTATCCCGTCTTGAACCTAAAGATCCAACTCATACCGAGCAACTCAACCTTTATACCAACCTGCTCTCTACGCAAAAAGAAACTACTCAAGCAGCCCGCGTCCGCCTGGACAACCCAAAGCAAATCAAAGAGGCTCAAACCCTGCTGCAAGAGCTGCATAAATTCGTAATGCAACAAAAATCATCAAAGCAGATAAACCAGGTACAGACAGAGGCCTATGTCGATCAAATTAACCGCCTGGTGCTGCAAATCTCTGTCGATGGCCACATATTTAATGCGCGCCAATCCCAACAAATCGGCAAAGTGAAACTGGCCGTGCATTATTACACCCTGGCGCGCAAAGCCTTGGCTGCCGACAAAGCGGCAGGCAGCTTCAGCAAACAAATCACCCAATTGGACGGAATAATCGCCAAGCTTCAAGAAAAAGCTGAATTGACACCTGCCGAAGCAACGCCAGACTCGACCACATCGAATAAGCCTGCAACACCAGCTGATGGTTCCGCCAGTAAAGAGTGGAAACATTTCGATGAGGAAAATGATAAGTGGAAGAAAAAACAAATCTACGATTAATCCAGGCAGTACAATTCCAATAAGGTTTATACCGTACTTTCAACAATCAAGTTTTAGAGCCGCCCCCATTTACCGACAAGGGCGTAGTTACGTAAATATTACAAATCCCAGGCCCCTCCTCCCCTCCCTTCACCACTCGATCTCCCCCGGAAAATCCGCAGCTCCATTAGCGCTCAATCATCCAGGAAAAAAATGGCGCGATGTATGCAAGACGTTCAGAGCATGCAGCAGCTCATGACTCGTAGCAATTATAAAATTCACTTAGATGATTTTTATCAATCGCATCTGACTTGAAAAGGTTCAGGGGTATGAATACTGATTTTGACCCTTTAATAAATGAAATGGATACCGAACTGGCGCAAGTGCAAGCGCAGCCTTTTGGGGTGACCCAAATAAAACCGGAGGTACACAAACTCCGCGTTCTCACCCTCAATATGCATAAAGGCTTCACCTTATTTAATCGCCAGTTCATTCTGCCTGAACTACGTGAAGCGGTCCGCACCCTGTCAACTGAACTCGTATTTTTACAAGAAGTACATGGCAGCCATAAACGACACGCGCTGCGTCATTCCAATTGGCCAGCAACACCTCAGTATGAGTTTTTGGCAGATACAATGTGGCCGGAATTCTCTTATGGGCGTAATGCAATTTATCCTGACGGTGATCACGGCAATGCGATTCTTTCGAAATATCCAATTATTCGCTTTCAAAATATTGATGTCTCTATTGGTGAAATCGAACAGCGCGGCCTCCTGCATACAACACTCAAAGTGCCCGGACATGATGAAGTACATGCTATCTGTGTGCATTTGGGGTTGCGCGAAAGCCATCGGCAAAAACAATTATCGTTACTGTGCAACTTGCTGGAAAGCCTGCCTGCAACAGCTCCCGTAATCATAGCGGGCGATTTTAATGATTGGCGAAAACGAGCAGACGCCATTCTTATGCGCTGCGATATGCATGAAGCATTTATTAGCGAATACGGAAAACCCGCAAAAAGTTTTCCTGCGCGCTGGCCATTGCTATCGCTCGATAGAATTTATGTGCGCAATGCCACTACACAACATCCGCAAGTTTTGCATCAACGACCATGGTCCCATCTTTCGGATCATGCCCCCTTGGCAGTGGAGGTTTACCTATGAAGGATAGATGGCGCGATGGTAATGACGTAAAACTATTAATGAACGGAGAAGAATTTTTCCCCGCCGTCTTCGAATGTATTCGTCAGGCCACAACCGAAATCCTATTGGAAACATTTATACTCGAAGAAGACGAAGTTGGATCGGAACTGCAACGTGAATTAATTGCTGCAGCACAACGCGGCGTGAGCATTGATATTACCGTCGACGATTATGGTACCTGGGACCTGAGTACCAAATTTACCGATGAGATGGCGGCAGCCGGTATCAGATTGCATATCTTCGATCCTCTCCCAAAATTATGGGGAATGCGCCTTAATATTTTCCGACGCTTGCACCGGAAACAAATTGTTATTGACCGTAAGATCGCATTTGTTGGCGGCATCAATTTTGCCTACGATCACCTCATTCGCTCTGGTGCAGAAGCCAAGCAAGATTACGCCGTTAAAATTCGCGGTCCAGTAGTAGCAGACATTCACCAGACTTGCATGTTGTTATTGTTGCGGGCATGCAGCCGCAAAGAACGCCGTGAATATCTCCGTAATGCGCGCGCCATAACGCCGCCCACCGAAGGGAATATGCGAGTGTTGGCAGTAGAGCGCGATAATAACGGGCATAAGAAAGATATAGAGCGGCAATACTTATTGGCGGCCCGGCTTGCACAGAAACGCCTCCTAATTGCCAATGCCTATTTTTTTCCGGGCTACCGACTGCTGCGGGAATTTCGCCGCGCGGCACAGCGTGGCGTTGATGTAACCCTCATATTGCAAGGCCAACCTGACATGCCTTGGGTCACCGCCTTATCGCGATTGCTGTATAGTTATTTGTTGCGCTCCGGCGTAAAAATTTATGAATACACCGCTCGCCCACTACACGGCAAAGTAGCGTTGATGGATGATAAGTGGTCCACAGTAGGATCAAGCAATCTCGACCCCCTGAGCTTGTCATTAAACTTGGAAGCCAACGTCATCATTGACGATGAGGGATTCAACCAAAATCTCTATGAAAATTTAAACAATATTATTCAGCATGAATGCCAAGAACTAAATATAAAAACAGCCCGGCGTGGCTACTGGTGGAGAACACCCTTCATATTTTTAAGCTTTCACTTTTTGCGGAAGTTTCCCACCATCATGGGATGGCTACCAGCTCATGCCCATGAACTAAAATTGGTCAAAGCCTCTAAAGATTCCATCACTAAAGATGATAAATGCCCCATTGTCGACGGGAAAAATATCAAGCCCGGTACCGACAGGAAAAATAATAAAAAAGTACTCAACAGCGCATTTAGAAATAAAAATATCGAGAACGCAGATTCCATGGAGGAATCCACCTCATGACCCAAGCCAAATCACAAGATTCTACAAACTATTTATCGAAACCGGATCATTCCCACAGAAAACATCAACCCAATAAAAAATGGAAGATAGCGAAACATCTGTTGACGGCAATTTTTTTTATTGCCGTACCTGCCCTGCTATTCATGCTGATAAAAAATATTGAATGGAGCGAGGTGACAGATACCCTGCGAAATTACAATACCAAAACATTATTAGTCGGAGTTGCCATTGCACTTACAAGCTATCTGGTGTTCGCCTGTTATGACCTGATCGGGCGACATTACACCGGTCACTCGCTGCCAGCCAGGCAAGTATTACCTCTCGCATTTGTATGTTATGCCTTCACGTTAAACCTTACTGCGTGGGTCGGCGGCATTGCCTTACGGTTTCGCTTATACAGTCGGCTGGGGCTTGAAGCTCCAACGATTGCCAAGATTCTGAGCTTGAGCCTCATTACCAATTGGTTGGGATATATCATTCTCGCCGGAATTTTATTTGTTTTCCGGCTGGTCGATTTGCCTGAACAAGCCAAAATTGGTTTGACTGCATTACAACTCATAGGCTTTCTCTTATTGGCAATAGCCGCGACCTATTTTTTCGCCTGCCGATTTTCCAAGCGCCGCTCATTTCATTTTCGCGACCACAAAATCACTTTACCCAAAGCTCGCCTTGCATTCGTGCAGGCAGGCATGGCAATAACCAATTGGATGTTGATGGGATTATTAATCTACACACTATTACCCGGGGATATTAGCTATCAAACAGTGCTGGGAATTTTATTGATATCCAGCATTGCCGGTGTTGTCACGCATATTCCGGCAGGATTGGGAGTATTGGAGGCCATTTTTATTTCCATGCTTCACCATGATTTGGCGAAGAGCAGTATTTTGGCAGCACTCATTGGCTATCGAATTATTTATTACCTGCTCCCCTTGGCTATCGCTTGCATTATTTATTTTGTATTGGAAAGCAGGGCAAAAAAGATGCAGGCAAAAAACCAACAAAAAGAAAAAAGTTAGTTCAAAACATTACTTCAGATTCGGTTATGGATATTCCAGCGTCGTTTTAATGAGCTGAATATTGGCCGAAACCCATTGTTCATTTACTGCACCCCAGTTCACGACTCGGTAAGTGCCATCCGTGTTTTCCAATGCTACAGCGAGTTCATGGATTGCCGCCAGGGTATCTTGTGCAGTACGCCGTGGCATTCCGGTGGCCGCTATAATTTTCGGCACGCTATTAATTCCCTGCTGGATCAACCAGGTTACATAGATACGGCGATAAAAGCTGGTTTTGGTTTTACTGTGAATCATCAAATCAGGCTCCTGCATATACCCGCAAAATGGGAAGGTTTTTATTGATAGGTACTCATCGATATTACCGTCGCCAATTAACAAAGACGAACCAAATGTAGACTCTCATAGGTATCATTTCGCACCAATATCCAGGATACAGCTTATTCTTTTGTAGAGGAATCAAGAGTAGGCTACTAGAATTAACAATCAATATACCTGCAGACGTTCAAGGATTACTTACATGCTCATTAATTGTGTCGCGTATCAGGAAGGAAAAAAATTAGACAATATTCCTGTTGAATCCATCAGCGATTATCTCCAACGAAAAAATTGTTTCGTATGGGTCGCGTTAAAGGATGCGGAGCCCGACGAGTTGGAGCAAATGCAGAAGGAATTTCTCCTGCATGAGCTGGCGGTAGAAGATGCGCATGTGGGCCATCAGCGCCCCAAAATTGAGGAATACGGGGACTCACTATTCGCCGTTATGCACACCGTAGAATTGGTCGATAATGAACTCAATATTGGAGAAGTCGACGTGTTTGTCGGTGAGAATTACGTGCTCTCCACTCGCAATCGTTGCCAACAAGGCTTTCTCGGTGTTCGCGCCCGCTGTGAACGCGAACCGCATCATTTAAAGCAAGGTTCGGCTTTTGTGTTTTATGCGTTAATGGACGCTGTAGTTGATCGTTATTTCCCGGTGGTATTTGCATTGGAAAATGAATTGGAAACCATTGAGGAACAAATATTTACCAAAGGCTCGCAACGCGCGAATATCGAGCGGCTTTACGAATTAAAACGTAAAGTCACTTTATTAAAACATGCCGTCGCGCCACTAATGGAGGCCGTCGGAAAGTTAGATGGCGGGCGCGTGCCGCCGATAGTTGCCAATACCAAACATTATTTCCGCGATGTACACGACCATCTTTATCGCATCAACACGTCAATAGACTCGATTCGCGATACCATCAGTACCGCAATCCAGGTGAACTTATCCATGGTGAGTATCGACGAAAGCGAGGTAAATAAGCGCCTCGCAGCCTGGGCTGCTATTTTTGCAATAGCCACCGCTTTCGTCGGCATTTGGGGAATGAACTTTGAACATATGCCCGAGTTAAAATGGAAATATGGTTACCCGGTTTCACTGGGAATCGTGTCAGTGATTTGCGGATACCTGTACTACCGATTTAAAAAATCAGGTTGGCTGTAAAAAAACTGAGCATCAATGATGTTATGCGTCCTGCAAATTTTTTGTCGCTTCCACCGCGAAACATTCGATGTATTCACCCTGCTCAATTTCCCCAATGGATTTTTTCAGGGGCACACGGCGCGGAGTGAATTTGAATGAGTCGCTGCGCTCCGCATAATGGCGTACCTTGTGACTCACAAGCACCTCGCCGGCTTCAGCCGCCGCTTCCATCCGCGCTGCCATACTTACCGCCACACCTTCCAGGTCGGCAATATCAGTAACTTCATTGTGGACAACGGCAACCTCACCTAACTCGACACCGATACGCAACTCAAAGCCCGCCGCTCTTAACACATTGCGCATCATGCAAGCGCAGGACAATCCTGCCGTCGCATTCCTAAAAGTCACGCGCAATGAATCACCTTCCATATTGGGATGGCCGGCGCTCCATTTTTTGAGGATGGGCTTTACCAAACCGCGAAATAAGGAGAGCTTTTCAGATAGCTCGTCATCGCGCCATTTGGAAAAGCCTTTCAAATCCATAAACAAAATAGTGAGATTACGCACCTGATCTTTTTCGTGATCGGCGGCCAGCTCCAGGAGACGCGGCCAAAATTCTTCGCGAATAGCACCCACTTTTTCTTTCAGCTGCAAATGCAATTGGCTATTGGTGCGCAACATCAGCTGCGCCAGCTGAATACGTTCAGCCTCTGCTTGCAGCAGGTTTTTTAACTCAGTTGGATTATGGCTACCCACTTCTTCCACAACGAACTTAACCAGCGCGCCACCCGCGACGTCGCTAATGGATTTTAAGCGCAAGATAGTACCCCAATGCACCGCCGCCAGATGCTCGATAAAAATAGGCAATGTCGCCAACTCATGGTCTGCCAGGCGATAGGGATAACGCAGATCAATGGTGATTGCCTCGGCAAAAATTCGCTCGAACTCGTGATTGCGATAAGCAGTTTTTTCCGTTCCGTTTTTGTCCCAATAGGCATATGCGCATTCAATGTCAGGAATTACCCAGCCCGCCGTGGTAATTTTCCAAAGTTTGGCGCCGGTAATCCTGGCATTGGCTAATTTTGTTTTACTGAGATTGGCATTGCGAAAATCGCAATGAGTTAAATTTGCTGCAGTAAAATCAGCTTTATTTAAATCCATATTATTTAAATCGACACCACTCAAGTTCGCCGATTTAAAAATAGCGCCGGATAAAGATGCACCGCGCAAATCTGCATTGGTAAGATCAGCACCGGTAAATAAGGTGCCGGTTAAATCGGCGCCTTGTAAATTCGCTCCCGCAAGATTGGAATTGCTGAGATCAACACGAGCCAATTGCTGCCCTTCGAGATTGCTTCCCGCCAATGAAATATCACGCAAGACTAATCCACTTATATCGTGCCCGCGGAAATCGATATTTTCGAGTCGTGCACTGCGGGTATTCGCCGTCAGCATATTGGCCAAAAATAAAACCGAACCACTGAGATCACAATTGCTGAGATTGGCTGCAATTAATTTTGCGTTGGAAAAATCGTTATTTTGAAAATCAGAATATTGCAAGTTCGCCAAAATCAGATCGGCATATTTAAAACTGCAGTGGTTAATTCGGGAATTGCGCAGCGATACTTTCGAGAGGTCATACTCATCGAAATTCAGATATGACAATTCAATGCCATCGAGATTGAGTTCGCCCGTTGCTTGGCGCTTCCGCCAGTTATTCCAGGAAGCCGCGCCTTTTTTCAGCTCTTGTAGTATCCGTTCTTTGTCCATAATTATTTACTTACATCTGTAATAATAAGGTGATGAGTTGTTTCTGCAGGGATAACGCCAAAACCGACCTGATCGGAAAACGAGCGAATTATATCGTAGAAAGTAGAGCATTACGTACCGCCTGTCGGCAACATGATCCACTCATATTGCCGCTTCGCTCATGAAGTTTGATACGACAGGCCAACATAATTCGAAAACAAGATGGACAGCTAACGCTTCCCGCCTAAGAGTGAACCGAGAATACCGCGCACGATTTGTCGGCCGAGGTTACTGCCAATTGCACGCGCCGCACTCTTGGCAAAAGCATCGACCGCAGAATCGCGTTTAGCGCTGGCACGCTCTGCTTGTTGTTGCGCACGCGCCTGCTCCTTGCTGACACGCTCCTGCTCCTTTTGCTGCTGTTTAAAAATGCGCTCCTGTTCGACGCGTAATTGCTCCTGTATTTTTTGTTGCTGTTCGGTTTGTGCTTGCTGGGCAACACGCCCTTTCAAAATTTCATAAGCCGATTCGCGATCCATCACCTGATTGTAAATGGCCTTGTAGGGCGATCGCGCCATGACTTCTGCGCGCTCCTCGTCAGTCAGTGGACCAATCCGCGACGCCGGTGGCGCAATCATCACTCGCTCTACCGGCGTGGGTGAGCCTTTTTCATCGAGCACAGACACCAATGCTTCACCAATACCCAATTCGGTAATTACTGCCTCAGTTGAAAATGCGGGATTAGGGCGAAAGGTTTGGGCGGCAATTTTTACCGCCTGCTGATCTTTGGGCGTATAAGCGCGCAGGGCGTGTTGCACACGATTCCCCAATTGACCCAGCACCGAATCGGGGATATCTGCAGGGCTTTGGGAAATAAAATAAATACCTACCCCTTTGGAGCGAATCAGGCGCACGACTTGCTCAATTTTATCGACCAATAGTTTGGGAGCGCCATTAAACAATAGATGCGCTTCATCAAAAAAGAATACCAATTTCGGTTTATCGGCATCGCCTTGTTCGGGCAAGTTTTCAAACAATTCGGAAATTAACCAAAGCAAAAATATCGCGTACAACTTCGGCTGGTTCACCAGCGTAGTAGCATCGAGAATATTGATGACCCCAGTGCCTTCCAACGTAGATTGCATTAAATGATTCAAATCCAAGGCGGGCTCGCCAAAAAAATTATCCGCACCGTCCTGCTCCAACATCATCAAGCGCCGCTGGATTGCAGCGATACTCGCCTCGCTAATACCACCATATTCGTCTTCCAGCGCTTTACGTTCATCCTTCATCCAATTGAGCATGGCTTGCAGATCTTTCAGATCCAGCATCAACATTCCTTGGTCGTCAGCAATTTTAAACGCCGCGTAGAGTACGCCGGTTTGGGTTTCGTTAAGATCAAAAAAATTGGCTAGCAGCAACGGACCAAAGTCTGAAATAGTGGCGCGGACGGGATGGCCTTTTTTTGCATACAAATCCCAAAATACGCAGGGAAACAACCGCTGTTGATAGTCAGTGATGTTCATCAGCTGCACACGTTCGTCCACCTTGGGGTGCGGTTTGCCCGCCTTGGCAAGTCCAGACAAGTCACCTTTAATATCCGCCATAAATACCGGCACGCCCGCTTTGGCGAAGCCTTCGGCAAGTACCTGCAGGCTTACGGTTTTACCCGTGCCGGTTGCGCCGGCGATTAATCCATGGCGATTGGCCATACGCAAATTCAGTTGCGCTGATTGTGTGCCGTTGCCGCCGATAAGAAATTGGTTGGACATATCCACTCCTGAAAACTGTTTTGCTTATTGTTGCTGAAATTCTGCAAAAACTTCCAATGCAACCTGGTCGCCAATAGCAGGCACCAGATAATCAATACCAAATGCCGAACGGCTTAAGACACCCGTCGCCGAAAAACCCAAAGTATAGAAGCCGGTGAGCATATTGTTAGCACCACCATTAAAAGTAACGGTTAACTCAATAGGAGCCGTAATCCCATGCAAGCTAAGGTCGCCGGTAAACCTGGCAGAGTTCTGGTCAATCACGCTGACGCTAGTGGTTTTAAAAAATGCTTGCGGATATTTTTTGGTATCGAACCAATTGCTGCCACGCAGGGTTTCTTCCAAATCGAGGTTGTTGACATCAATGCTGGTGACGTCAATGATCGCCGACAAGCGTGCAGCTGCGATATTATTGGGATCAAACTCTAAGGTCGCGTCCACTTTGTTAAAACGGCCGACGAATGTGGATAATCCCATATGGTTTATTTTGAATAATACCGCCACATGGGTTTGATCGAGTTTATAGGAGCCCTTCTCCAATTGCGCAATGCCAGTTTTGACATTGGGCTTAATCAGGCTGCCGCAGCCAACCAATAACAACCCTAGAATCAACGCTGCACTGGTTTTAATAAAGTGACTCTGCATTATCGGCAACCTCCTTAAACACTATTACTTATCCGCAGGATTAATTTGTTTTGTGTTTGGCGTACAGCTGCCGCAACTGATGCTTGGGCGTTTTAGTTAACGTATGCATAAAACCAAAGGAGAGTGAATCCAGCTCATGTTGATCGCGCAGCTCCGCCAGCAAACTTAACCATAAATGGGCGGTGACTTCGGCATCGGCTAATGCGCGGTGATAAATCCCCTCCGTAGGTAAATTTTTATACTGCGCCAAAGTCGCCAATTGATGATTGGGGGCCGTTTGAAAAATACGACGTGCGGCCAGCAGGCTACAGACGATCCCCGAAGAGCAATGTTTTTTAATGCGGCGAAATTCCGCACGCAAAAATCGCTCATCAAAACTGGCGTTATGGGCGACCAAATTACGCCCCTCGATGAATTCGTAAAAATCACCCATCACATCCGCATTGGAGCGCGACTCTTTTACCATCGCATTGGTAATACCGGTGAGATTTTCAATAAATACGGGGATGCGCACACCGGGATTCATCAATTGCTGAAAGCGATCCGTGATTTTTCCGTTTTCTATCAACACCGCGCCGATTTCAATTGAGCGATCGCCCATATCCGGCGAAAGACCTGTGGTTTCAAAATCGAACACCACCAATTGATCGGCCGGGAGCGCATGGAAATCACTACTCATAAACAATTAACCAATACATGAAACAACACGAATAAAAAAGGGATGCGCCTTAACCAGCGCATCCCTTTTTCAGCTGCGAACAGCAGGCAGCAACATCACTTAATCCGGCAGGGTGATATTCAACTCCAACACTGAGCAATTGTCGGAATTGTCGAGGTTGACACTCACCTGATCAGATTCGATATGAATGTACTTACGAATCACCGCGATAATTTCTTGCTGCATTTGCGGCAGGAAATCCGGCTGGCTTAAATTGCGTTTGGTACGTTCATGCGCAACGATAATTTGCAAACGTTCCTTGGCGACCGAGGCCGACGAGGGCGCGCGCTTTTTGATGAGGAAATCCAGAATACTCACGGTTTACACCCCCAGCAATCGCTTCAGGAAACTTTTCTTTTCCGCTTCGAGGAAGCGGTGCGGAATATCTTTACCGAGCAGACGATCTACTGCGTCGTT
>DATIGS010000307.1:0-4089 GCA_035481425.1 Cellvibrio sp.
AGGCACCATCAATGGGTTGCAATTATTTGCCAGCAATCGTTGGCGCAATTCCGCTTCAGTCAACTCAGCCGTAATAAGCAATACAATTTGCTCGCCCTTTTTTTCATCGGGAATATTAACCGCAACCATTTCAATGTCGGAATCGCCCATTACTTTTTTGATTTCCTGTTCAACCGCTCCAAGGCTAATCATCTCGCCACCCAATTTGGCAAAGCGCGAATAGCGATCAACAATCGTCAGGAAGCCATCGCTATCGAGATGGCCTTTGTCGCCAGTCTTGTACCAGCGGCGCCCATCCAGTTCCACTATCACCGAGCGTGTTTTTTCTTCATCGTTTAAGTAACCCAACATAACCTGGGTTCCGGAGATAAGGATTAATCCATCTTCATCCGCAGGAAGAGTCGCCAGCGAAACAGGATCCACCACGCGAAAGGAACAACCCGGCAGAGGCAAACCGACGGTGCCAATTTTATTTCCCGTTTGCACACGCCAATCATTCAGATCCAATTGATCGGGAATATTTACGCTGGCGACAGGTGTGGTTTCCGTCGCGCCATAACCTTCGTAAATCACTTTATTAAAGCGCTGCTGGAATTCATCGCGAATATCCACCGATAATTTTTCCGCGCCGGCCACCACTACACGCAAGGATTGCAACATCAGTGACTGTACTTTTTTATTGCGATTGTAGAGACGCAGGAAAGTTGCCGTCGCACACATTACGGTTACCTTGTGGCGGGCAATTGCCTTGGCAATATTAAGCACATCGGTTGGGTCTGGATGGCAGACTACAGGAATACCTTCTACTAGAGGCAGGAGGGTAGTTACCGTTAACCCAAATGAATGAAATGGCGGCAAGCAGCCCATCACCAAATCATCTTCACGGGTTTTCAATACATCGCTGATTTGTTTGATGTTAGCCATGAAATTGCGATGACTAAGCACAATTCCCTTAGGTGTGCCTTCACTGCCGCTTGAAAAGAGAATGGCTGCCGCATCGTTGACGTTTACAGGTTTTCCGAACACGGCATAGAACAACTCCGCTGGTAAAATATGCCCTGCAACGAAAGCAAGGATTAAATTGGTTTTTGATAGCTGCTCTTTCAGCGATTCCATATACACCACGCGCATACCTTGCAGCAGGCCTTCTGTATCCAATCCTTTATCGGCTAACTTCTGGATAAATTTTTCCGAAGTGTAAACTGTTTTTATCGCAGCATTTTTAACACCTGACTGTACTGCGGCGATACTGGTAGTGAAATTAAGGTTGACGGCAGTTTGTCCGTTAAGCATCACCGCCATATTGGCAATGGTTGCTGCACTGCTGGCCGGCAATAAAATGGCGACATTTTTTTCGGTGTCTAACTTCCGCATCTGCCGGGAAAATGCGCTCACAACCGCCAGCATTTTTGCATTGGAAAATTCCTGGCCGCTCGAATCAATGACACTATTTATCGTCAGGTTTGCTTTAGCGGCGCGAATCCAGGCAAGTGGCAGTGGATCAAATTCTTTGCTTTGCTGTTCCCAGGCTTCAAATGACAACTCGAATACTTTTTGTTTCAGCTGGCTTGCAGTGGTGTCCATCGGCAATACCGGACCGAAGGTGACTACGACTTCGCGGCGCAAACCGGGCGAGGTATTTTTCCGCAATTTCTCACTGCGCGCGCGCGATAATCGGCTTCCCCACAAACCATGCAAATAAAATGGAACGATTGCGCCATCAACATCATCTACAACCCGTTCAAAACCACTGTGGAATACACCCAGTGAACCAGTGCGACTAATCGCACCTTCGGGGAACAAACACACCACCTCGCCGGCTTTCAGCAATTCGTTGATTTTGATCAGCGATTCTTTGCTCTGCCCGCTACTAATCGGGACTACACCAAAAAATTTCAGGAAAGGTTTCAAATACCATTGTTCATAAATGCTGCGCAACATAACAAAACGCACCGGGCGTGGGCAGGCAATTTGCACCATTGCCCAATCAACCCAGCTGATGTGATTCCCTAACAACAGTACGCCACCGGTTTTTGGCAAATTATCAAAACCGGCCACGGTTACTTTGTATTTTCCTTGCAACAAAAACGCGGCAATGATGCGCGTTAAGGAATGGGGCAATTCAATTACGGTGTAAATTGCACCAAGCAACGCCACAACCATTAACAACATAAATAATTGCGCGCTGCCAACACCCATTTTTGCCAACAACATGGTAACGCCAAGAAATGCGATCATGCCGAGCGTTTGCATCCAGTTGTTACCGGCAAGTATGGTGCCCATGTCTTCCGCTTTGGCGTGATACTGGATCAATGCATTTAAGGGAACGATAAATAATCCACCCAACATACCCAATGCACCAAATGTCAGCGCCATAAGGAAGAGTGAATCCAATACAGGCAATAAACCCAGCGCCAATGCAAAGCCCGTTGCACCCACCGGAATCAAACCCAGCTCAATATAATTTTTGGATAAGCGCCCGGCGATCAGAGAGCCCAATACAATGCCGATGCCCGTGCACGCCAGAATCCCTTGAATCACCAGTGTGTTGTTTTCATGCAAAACTTCTTTTGCATAGGCGGGGAACGAGGCAATCACTGCCTGGGAAATGGCCCAGAACACGGTAAGGCCGATAATCGATAACCAGATCGGACGCTTGCTGGAAATAGTTTTTAAATTGCGCACGAGATAGGCGCCGCGCACATAACTGCCGATAACAAAATGTTTTTCCGCGGCATTGGCATGTTCTGCTTCGCTACTTTTACTGCAATCCGGCAGCCGGTAAACATTCCATAATTCAATCATAGCCAGGGCAACCAACAACCAGCCCAAAGGCGCGACCTGCGCAATAATATTATTTGCATCGCGAAGGAACAGGTCGGCCAACAGGTATTCAAATAACGCAGAAAAAACAAAGGTAGCGCCAAGCATGGAAATAATAGTGATCGCTTGCGCCATACCATTTGCGGCAGCCAACCGCGCACTGCCCACTAATTCACGGATGTATCCGTATTTTGCCGGCGAATAGATTGCAGCCTGAATACCGAGAATTAAAGTCATTGCAAAGGCCAACCAAAACAACCCCAGGTAATAAGCCAGCACAATCACCAACACAGCAACCAATGCAAACCAGGCGCTGTAGCGCATCACTTTATGTTTTGGATATTTATCGGAGATAAACCCGGCAGGAGAAAAAAGCAGAACGAACGGAATTAAAATGAGTGCATTGACCAGCGCTGTGAGTACAACCTGTTTGTCCCCATCATAGATTTTAAATACCGTGTTTTGAATAATGACCTTGTGCCCCAGATCGATAAAGGCATTGATAAACAATACGGCGAGGTAAGCACTGAATCCTTTGATGCGGAACAAAGACTGCACGAGTGGCATCTCCTGAATATGAAAATGGGAATTGAACCGGCTGGCGTAAAGATCCCTCCAACCTCAAAGCCCGCCCAGCATGCCTATCTGTTTCAAACACTTCCACCAAACAATGCAAAGTAGCTACAAGATGCGCCAAAGGTTGCGTATATTGATACTTTTAATGAGTTTATTGCTGGATCGTCATCTATGGCACAACTAAATACCCTTATCCTGACTCTGAAAAAGGCGCTTAAAAGCCATGGGCTGACCTATGCGATGGTGGCGAAGCATCTCGATCTCACCGAGGCCAGCGTCAAGCGCTTGTTTGCCGACCAGCATTTATCGCTGCAACGGTTGGAGCAAATTTGCCAATTGATGGAACTGGAGATTTCTGACCTTGTGCAGCTAATGCAGGAGCAACAATCGCGCCTGCAGCAGTTAACCCATGAGCAGGAAGAAGAGATCACCAGCGATCTGATGTTATTGCTGATTACGGTGTGTGTGCTCAACCGCTGGACTATGGCGGACATATTGGACTACTACACCATCACGCCCCACGAGTGCGTACAACAACTCGCCAAACTCGACCGTTTGAAAGTCATCGAATTGCTGCCGCATAACAAAATCAAATTGCGCGTGGCAAGCAATTTTGGCTGGCGAGAAGGCGGACCAATCCAACAATTTTTTCAGGAAAAAATCGCAGAAGAATTTTTCAGGCACAAATTC
>DATIGS010000308.1:0-7697 GCA_035481425.1 Cellvibrio sp.
GAAACCGGCACCGACACCCGCAAAACCCGTCATCCGCACCATCAATAAGTCATCACTCGGGCAAACCGATGACATTTTGATCAGCGATGACATGGAAGATGAAAAAGCCGATACCAACTATGAATTTGATGGCTTTGTGGATATTGATTCGACCCCCAAGTCAGATGTATCGCTCTTTGAACGCAAACTGCGTGATAAAGATGAAGACGAGCCAGTAAATACCGCGGATGAATCCTGGGCAGAAATGCTGATTGAAGACGAGGACGACACTCCGCAGCTGGGCATACTCAAACCCAAATCCGACGAGCAGCTGGCTGACGATGCAATCGCTGCTAGCCAGTTACAAAATAGTGAACAACAAAGTGAGAGCTCAGCCCCACCATCACCTGCGGTGGCAGCAAGCGCGCCCGGGTTAGTGTTTAGCCTGGTGGGAGAAAAGGAAGAGAACAATCAACAAACGTCTGATGAATTTGTCCTCAGCGATGAACTTGCACGCATCCCCAGCAATCAGGGTTTTAAGCAACCCCAAGCCGCAGAGATGCTCGATCCCAACCTCTTTGAAACACCGGACGAAAGCGCCCCTGAAGAAACGGACGGACCAAAACGTCAGGTCAAAACCCAGCCCAAAATCCGCGCTTACGATGGCTCCCGCACCGCACTGCTGATGAATATCATCCCAGCGCCGATAGAATTCAGCGCTAAACGCATGCGCCGCTGGTATCAACGCAAGCTCTGGCCGAGCCTTTCCATACTCGCATTGTTAGCGTTGGTTGTTCAGGTGGGCTGGTTCAAGTTTGACTACTTCAGCCGGGTTGAGCCCTATCGCACCGGCTATCTCTTCCTCTGCCCTTATCTTGGTTGCCAGGTACCAACGCTCATTGATACCAGTCGCATCATTGCTTCAAACCTGGTGGTGCGCGAACACCCGGATACCCAAGGTGCACTGGCTGTCGATGTCATGCTGATCAACGGTGCCTCGTTTGAGCAACCTTTTCCTGATTTGGTATTGGCCTTTACCGATATCAACGAAAACCAGGTGGCGGCCCGCCGCTTCACCCCTAAGGATTATTTGGGCGGCGAAATGGTTGGGCGAGAGCTGATGCCGCAAAATCAAAAAATCCACATCACCCTGGATTTGGTTGACCCGGGCGTAGAAGCCGTGAACTACCACATATCAATTGCACGATAACAGCTGTCGCGTAAATCGCGGCAGCAACTAGACTTAATTTACAAATACAACAAAAACAGGGATATCAACCCCCTGCACAATAAACGCGGATCGCATTATGGAACGCGGATTGATCGGCAACAGGGTTTCGCTATATATCAGGTCTCTGTCCACAAGTTACCTGCTGCCCTTTCTTTCGCTCTATTTACTATTTTTCGCCTACGGGGCAAGTGCCAATTCCCAAGCCCCACTGATCATCACCCATAAGTTACCCGAACTGAATAGTGACCTGCGCGTCCTGCACGAAGTGGAAGTATTGAAACTGGCACTCGACAAAACGGTGGCCGAGTTCGGTCCTTATGAATTGCGTGGCATTCCACCCATGAACCGGGCGCGAACCCTCGCTGCCCTGAACCACAACATCTATCCCAACCTGATTTTGCTGATGAGTTATGAAGACGAACTGGCGGAACAGGAACAATTGGACTTTATTCCCTTCCCTCTGGATCGGGGCGCACTTAGCTATCGCATTTGTTTTATGCGTGACGCCATCAAACCCGCCATAAGTGATGTCACTACGCTCACACAACTTAAAAGCTATCACTTTGGTGTTGGTATTGGCTGGGCCGACGGTAAAATTCTGCGCCAGAACGGCTTGCAAGTGGTCGAGGCCGGCACGGTTGTCAGCCTGTTCCGTATGACCAAAGCCGGACGAGTCGACCTCTTTTGCCGTGGCCCAATGGAGCTTCTCTACGAACAGGAAGATCCCATCAGCCTCGGGCTCACGAGCGATGCCCATCTCGCACTTTATTATCCGTTACCCAAATTTTTCTTTGCCCATAAAGGCAATCAAGCAGCCCTTAAGCGCGTTAAAAAGGGATTGGAGATTGCCTACAAAGACGGCTCATTCAATAAATTGTGGAGTAAACGCCATTTGCCAGCCCTGGAGCGCGCCCACCTCAACCAACGTTCCATCATTAAGCTGCAGAATCCACTGATCACACACCTGCCGCACGACTACGAATCCTATAACTACAATCCCCTCAGCCAATAACGCCATCGGCCTGCCCCAAATTGCTTTTTTTTGCAACAAAAAACGACTAAAAAAGGCATTTTTATCGCTCAAAAAAACGCCGTTTTTTACGCTTTTTGCGTTCCAAACCCCAGCCCAAACGGGTATTATGGCGACCCTTTTACGCAGGGCCCCAGTACAAATTTGATACAGGGTAAACCCAGGTGAAACCGGCATTTTCGGCGCAACCGCAACAACGACGATTCAATCACTACAAGCCAATCACGTGTTTACTATCGGCCCCTATTGCATCGACAGTCAGGTCATTCTCGCCCCTATGGCAGGCGTTACCGACCGACCATTTCGTCAATTATGTCGTTCGCTCGATGCAGGCTTGGTAATTTCGGAAATGCTTACCGCTGACTCCGCCTTGTGGAGCAGTCGCAAAAGCAGCTTGAGGATGGATCACACCGGCGAAGCCGAACCGATTGCCGTGCAGATTGCCGGCGGTGATCCAGAGATGATGGCTGAGGCAGCACGCTTAAATGCCGCCAACGGCGCCCAGATTATTGATATCAATATGGGCTGCCCCGCCAAGAAAGTATGTAAAAAAGCCGCCGGTTCTGCGCTGTTAAAAGACGAACAACTGGTAACAGAGATATTGCAGGCAGTGGTGAGTTCAGTGGACATCCCAGTCACCCTGAAATTTCGCACTGGCTGGAGCAATGAAGAACGCAATGCTGTGCGTATTGCACGCATCGCTGAAGATGCCGGGATACAAGCTCTGGCACTTCATGGTCGCACCCGTGCCGACGCCTTTCTGGGCGAAGCCGAGTACGACACTATCGCCAGTGTTGTAAATGCGGTGAAGATTCCCGTGTTTGCCAATGGCGATATCAATTCACCACAGAAAGCCAAGGCCGTGTTGGATCACACGGGCGCCGCTGCGGTGATGATTGGACGGGCGGCACAAGGTCGCCCCTGGATCTTCCGGGAAATTGCGCATTACCTGCGTACCGGTGAGCAATTACCCGAACCGTCGCTGACTGAAGTCAGGGACATTTTATGTACCCATCTGTGTGAGCTATACCGTTTTTATGGTGAGTTTATGGGCCCGCGCATTGCTCGCAAACATGCGAGTTGGTATTTGCAAACGGTTCCAGGCAGCGAAGCTTTTCGCAAAACCTTTAACGCTATAGATAACGCAGAAGAACAACAAACCAGCATTCAAAATTTCTTTGAACAGCTGCTTACGAAAGAGGAAAAAGCCGCATGAACACCGCAACTTTCTTTGCTGACTCAACCCCAGCACAAGCTGCAATCCCGAATCAACCAGTACAAGCTCAATCGCTGCGCGGCTGCGTAGAGCAGGCAATGGAAAACTATTTCAAACACCTTGATGGTCAGGACGTTAGCAATGTGTATGAAATGGTTCAGGCAGAAGTAGAAGCGCCTATGCTTGAAATCGTATTGAAATACACCCGTCACAACCAAACCCGTGCTGCACAAGTGTTAGGTTTAAACCGTGGCACACTGCGTAAAAAATTGAAGCAATACGGCCTGCTGTAATAGTTACTGCGCCGCATGGCAAATAAAAAAGGGGTGGTAATTTATTTCCACCCCTTTTGCTTTTTAGCGACACCTATTTTTAGTCTTACCGTTTTTCCGCTTTAACCTTTATATCTACAACTTTCACACCTACAGGAAATGTGTATGTCTACTTCTGATCTTGTTGCCGTAAAACGCGCCCTTATCAGTGTCTCGGATAAAACTGGCATTGTTGAATTTGCCCAAGCACTGCACGCCCAAGGCGTAGAAATTTTATCAACCGGTGGCACCTTTAAATTGCTCACCGACAACAAGATCCCTGCGATTGAAGTCTCTGACTACACTGGCTTCCCAGAAATGATGGATGGCCGCGTAAAAACCCTGCACCCGAAAGTACACGGTGGCATTTTGGGGCGCCGCGGAATTGATGAAGGCGTAATGACACAACACGGCATCAATGCAATTGATATGGTGGTTGTGAATTTGTATCCGTTTGAAAAAACCGTCGCCAATAAAGATTGCTCATTGGAAGATGCCGTTGAAAATATCGACATCGGCGGCCCTACCATGGTGCGCGCCGCTGCTAAAAACCACGCACATGTAAACATCGTGGTTAACGCATCTGATTATGCAAATATCCTTGCAGAACTCAAAGCCAACAACGGCAGCACTTCGCTGAAAACCCGTTTCGATTTGGCGATCAAAGCCTACGAGCACACTGCCGCTTATGATGGCGCCATCGCCAATTATTTTGGTCGCTTGGTAGAAGGCGGCAGCGCTGATTTCCCGCGTACCTTCAACACCCAATTTATCAAAGCGCAAGAAATGCGCTACGGTGAAAACCCGCATCAAAAAGCCGCATTCTATGTAGAAAAAAATCCACAGGAAGTTGGCGTTGCCTCTGCAAAACAATTGCAAGGTAAAGAGCTGTCTTACAACAATGTTGCCGATACAGACGCTGCATTGGAAACCGTAAAATCCTTCAGCGAACCTGCGTGCGTTATTGTTAAGCACGCCAACCCTTGCGGCGTTGCAGTAGCTGAATCAATTAAACACGCTTACGACCTGGCCTACTCTACCGATAGCGAATCGGCATTCGGCGGCATTATTGCGTTCAACCGCGAATTGGATGCAGAAACAGCCAAGGCGATTGTTGAGCGTCAATTTGTCGAAGTGATTATTGCACCGAGCGTTTCGGCCGAAGCGATCGAAGTAGTAAAAACAAAACAAAATGTACGCTTGCTGGCAACCGGCGAATGGAACAATGTTCGCGTCAAAGGTTTGGATTACAAACGCGTTAACGGTGGTTTGCTAGTGCAAGATCGCGATGACGGCATCATCACCGAAAGCGATTTGAAAATCGTCACCAAGCGCGCGCCTACTCAAGCAGAAATCCAGGATTTACTGTTCGCGTGGAAAGTCGCCAAGTTTGTAAAATCCAATGCAATTATTTACGCAAAACACCAACACACTATCGGTGTTGGCGCTGGCCAAATGAGCCGCGTGAATTCAGCGCGTATCGCTGCAATCAAGGCGGAGCATGCGGGCTTGCAAGTTGCGGGTTCAGTGATGGCTTCCGATGCATTCTTTCCATTCCGCGATGGAATCGACAATGCAGCCAAAGTCGGTATTGCCGCGGTCATCCAACCGGGTGGTTCAATGCGCGATGAAGAAGTAATCGCCGCTGCCGACGAGCACGGCATGGCGATGGTATTCACCGGTATGCGCCACTTCAGACATTAATTTTCGCCAACTCCCGCTGTGCGGGAGTTTTTATTTTGCGATTTTTATTTTGTGGATTGAATTATGAATGTATTAATTATTGGTAGCGGCGGTCGCGAACACGCACTTGCATGGAAAGCGGCGCAGAACACACAAGTCGATATGGTATTTGTCGCACCCGGCAATGCCGGAACGGCGCTGGAACCAAAATTGGAAAACGTTGCTATCGATGTTTTGAATTTTGAAGCTCTGGCTAACTTTGCTGAAAGTAATAATGTCGGCCTCACCATTGTCGGCCCGGAAGTTCCGTTGGTTGCCGGTGTGGTGGATTATTTTCAATCGCGCAATTTATTGTGCTTTGGCCCAAGTAAAGGCGCAGCACAGCTTGAGGGCTCGAAGGCCTTCACGAAAGATTTTCTCGCTCGCCACAAAATTCCGACTGCGGACTACCAAAACTTTATCGAGGTGGAACCTGCCCTCGCCTATTTGCGTGAGAAAGGTGCGCCAATTGTTATCAAAGCCGACGGCCTTGCTGCAGGTAAAGGCGTAATTGTTGCCGAGACTTTGCAACAAGCTGAAGATGCTGTGCGCGATATGCTTTCCGGCAATGCGTTTGGCGATGCCGGTTGTCGCGTAGTAATCGAAGAATTTCTCGCCGGTGAAGAAGCCAGTTTTATTGTGATGGTCGATGGTAAAAATGTACTGCCGATGGCAACCAGCCAGGATCACAAACGCGTTGGCGATGGCGATACAGGCCCGAACACCGGCGGCATGGGCGCTTACTCTCCGGCACCGGTTGTGACCCAAGCGGTACATGATCGTGTAATGAAAGACATCATTTACCCAACGGTGAATGGCATGGCGGCAGAGGGCAATACTTACGTTGGCTTTTTGTACGCAGGTTTGATGATTGATGCTGCAGGCAATCCCAAAGTCATCGAATATAACTGCCGTTTTGGCGATCCTGAAACCCAACCGATTATGTTGCGCCTGCGCTCCGATTTGGTTTCATTGTGCCTGGCTGCACTCAATGGCGATTTGGATAACACCACTGCCGATTGGGACGAGCGCGCGTCCGTAGGTGTTGTGCTGGCGGCAGGTGGTTATCCGGATGCTTACGCAAAAGGTGATGTGATCTCGGGCTTGCCAACTACCGAGGTTGCCGGGGAAAAGATTTTCCACGCGGGCACCACTACCAAAGACAACCAGACCGTCACCAACGGTGGTCGTGTTCTCTGCGCAACTGCACTGGGAAATACCGTACAGGAAGCCCAACAAAGTGCGTACAAACTGGCACAGCAAGTCAGTTGGAAAGGCATGTTTTACCGCAACGACATCGCCTATCGCGCAATCGCACGCGAGCAGGCATAAGCTTTAATCTTCACGTAAAGGCCGGCGACAATGTCGCCAACGTGGGGTGGCACACTTACCCTTCCGGATTTGCAAGCTACACTCAATACACATTAATTGAGAAGCTTGCAAAGCTCGGGAGGATTTATGCTCACACACACACGCCCAGCAACCTTTCGCCGATATCTAACTTCAAAATCTCTGCATTTTTATTCAATCCCTTTATTAACATCTATCGCTTTATTCCCTTCGTTCACATCTGCTGCTTCTTTCCAAATTCTTGAACAAAGCCCTGCGCATCTCGGCAAATCGTTTGCGGGAACAGCTTCTGATGTTATTGATGCCAGCAGCGTATTTTTTAATCCTGCAAGTACAGTTGAATTGGAACAGCCCATATTAACGCTCGGAGCCAATGCGATTGTTACCAACTCAAAATTCAGCAACGAAAACTCAAATACCCGTGGCATTAATGGCGAGACCGATGAAGTCGGTTATGTACCAAATGCCTATTACGTACATCCGGCGTCAGAAAAATTATCATTTGGTATAGGAATCAACGCGCCCTATGGATTGGCCAGCGAATACGAAGACAATTGGTATGGCCGTTATCTCGCCACTTATAGCCAACTTGAAATCATTAATATCAATGCGATAAGCGCCTATCGACTTACCGATACATTTTCATTTGGCGTGGGCATTAATTATCAAATGGCCGATGTCACCCTTGAAAGCCAGTTCGATTCAACCCTGGGAGTCAACCCTGCGCCAGCGACCGACAGCAGCGCAAAAATACAAGGCGATGACGATAGCTTTGCAGCAGATTTGAGTTTTTTTTATCAACCCAACGAGCGGACTAATCTTGGCTTGATATGGCGACAAGGTGGCGAATTTGACTTG
>DATIGS010000309.1:0-5518 GCA_035481425.1 Cellvibrio sp.
GTTTGGCACCAGCCAAGGTCTACCATCACCCAGGCCTGAATCATATTCGACAATATATTCTGGCTTAGCTTGGATGTTAACGCCGTTAGCACCTTCAGATGCATATTGATATTGATCGGTTTCGAAAGTGAAGTCCTTCCAATCCCCGCCCACTTTCAATGTCATATTTTCATTGAAGTCAAATTCGAAGGTGAGGTTTGCCGCAGTATTTTCGTTCAAGGTGCTTTGTGGGCGCTGACGTACACCGGTCGCTTTCCAGGATGCAGGGAGGTAAGCCGCATCACCAAAGGTTAACTTAGCATCGTCGTAATCGCGGTAGTCATAAGTAAAACGTTGATTGTCCGCTTGCATCAACAAAGTATTTTGAATCGGGTTGTCGTAATCAGATTTGGTTGTACCAACCATCGCCTTCATGCGGAAGGCATCAGTAAATTCTTGATCGAGAGAAATGGTGCCTTGCGAGAAATCAGTCGACATGTCGTCGTAACGCTGTTCAGACAGCAAGCGTGCACCTTCGATATCGGCATAAACCAATGTATTGCCTTGGATTGCGTAATCAAGGACGTTACTGGTTGCGTTGGCGCCAGGGTTCAGTGAGCCTTGCAGGAAGGTTTCCTGACGGGTTGCATCAAATTTTGCCCACAATCCATCAACACTGATTTCAGTTGTATCGGTAGGGCGGAATTGCAAAGACAGGCTTGAGCCCATACGTTCCATTTCATGTTCATATGAATCATAACGGGGAATGCGTGGACGGAATGCAGCGTTTAACGCGGTAATATCAGCTCCCGTTGCACTGCCTTTGTATTTACCAAATTTTTGTGACGCTACGTTGTCCCAACGAACAGTACTTGAACCTTCGTCTTGTACATGACGCTCCGAATAAGAGAAGGAGAACAATGCACCAAACAACCCGTCAGCAAAAGTATTACTGACAAGGAACGATGCGCCTGGATCAGTTTCTTCTGACAGGTCGTTGTAGCCTACTTGACCGGTCGCAGTTAATACAAAGCCATCATAATCAAACGGTTGTGCTGCTTTCAGGTCAACAGTCGCCCCCAAAGAACCTTCTTGAACTTCGGCCGCGTTAGTTTTGCGTACTGAAATCGAGCTGAATAAATCGGAAGAGAAAGTGTTGAAGTCAAAACCGCGGCCGCGGTTGTTACCGCCTACGGCATCAGTGCCACCAGTGGTAGAAATGGTTTCCATGCCGTTTAAACGCACAGTGGTAAAACCTGGGCCAAGACCACGTACAGTGATGTTGCGACCTTCACCGCCAGCACGGGAAATGGCTACACCTGGAATACGTTGCAAAGATTCTGCGAGGTTGTTGTCCGGGAATTCGGCGATGTCTGATGCAACAATAGCATCAACAAATCCGGATTCATTCTTTTTGATGTTAATTGCACTTGCCAAACTCTCGCGGAAGCTGCCGGTTACAACAACTTCTTCCACGGTACCGTCGCCAGTGTCTTGTGCATCTTGCGCAAAAGCACCAACGGGTAATGCGCAAACTGTCATGGCTAACACGAGCGGGTTAAGTTTAAAACTTCTCATAGCTATTCCCCATCTTTATTGTGATTGATTTACATTAAGCTAGTGGAGCAGATGCTGCGTTGAAAAATAATTAACAGCGGTAGCACCTTTTTTCACAAACATCACAGATTTTTAAGCGCGTCTGCAGCGAAAAAACCGTTGTAATTTGTAACCTCTTTATTACCGACCAGACTGAGCTTAGTCGACACATGGCATTTTTCATAATTAACCAACGAATTTATGCCATTAAAAAACATCTATATTTCAAATTGCTTTATTACCGCAAACAAAAATCCCTTATTGCCTGAGCCGCATTGAGTTAAACGTTAAATTCGGTGCCATTGATTGTGACGTTGGCGGTTGCGAAATTATCCAGTTGTTCCAATACCCCAATTGCGCCGCTCTTTTTGAAGTGGCAATTGGTGAGATGCAAGTTTTGAATAGGCGAGCGTTTATAGCCGCGCACTTGAAAAACTTGCTTGGCGTTTTGGCAGATAAGATTGCGGATATCGATATTGCGCACTGTCGGTGTGAACTTGCCTGCATCACCTTCTTCATAATCGAAGTCGATAACAATGGCAGTTTGCACTTCGCCAATAGTGATGTTGCGGACAAATAAATTTTCAATCAGGCCGCCGCGTACCGAATTGGTTTTAACGCGGATGCCGCGCTCCAATTCCGGGCTGCTCATTTCGCAGTTCTCAACAAACACATTGCGCACGCCGCCGGAAATTTCGCTGCCGATGACAACACCGCCATGGCCGTTGCGCATTTTGCAATTGCTGATAAGAATATTTTCGGACGGAATATTTAAGCGACGGCCGTCGGCGTTGCGACCGGATTTAATCGCAATGCAATCGTCGCCTGTATCGAATAAACAATTTTTAATCACGACATTTTTGCAGGATTCAGGATCGCAACCATCGGAGTTGGGGCCGAGGCTGGCGAAGGTGACACCATCAATAGTGATATTTTCACAGCGCACAGGATTGAGTAACCAGAAGGGCGCATTGGTGATGGTGATCCCTTTAATTAAGACATTGGTGCAGTTGTAAGGTTGGACAAATACCGGGCGCAAATAGGAGCCGTCGGCGTACTGGCGCTGGGCGACCGGCACATTGTTTTCCATATCCTGCATGAGTTTATTGCGTGCAGCTTCCTGGGTTGGCACGCCGGGAATGCCCCAATCCACGCTGCTAAAATTGCTGCCTTTCCACGGCCACCAGGTGGTGCGGTTGCCTTGGCCATCAAGGATGCCTTCACCGGTAACGGCGATATTAGTTTGGCCGTAAGCATAAATAAGTGGCGAGTAACCCATGATCTCCATGCCTTCCCAGCGGGTAAACACGGCGGGCAAATAGGCCTTGGGGTCAGTGCTGAAAGCGATGGTCGCGTCTTTGGTGATATGCAGGTTTACGTTGGATAAAAGGTGGATAGGGCCACACAGGTATCTGCCTTGGGTAACCAGCACTGTACCGCCACCGGCTTTATTACATGCCGCAATCGCAGCAGCAAAGGCTTTGGAATTGTCGTGTTTGCCACCGGCTTTGGCGCCGAATTCTCGCACATCGAAACTGCGGTCGGGAAATTGTGGAGCCTGAACTTGCTGGCGAATTTGCTCTGCCATTGCCCAGTTGTCGGCGCTTTCGCTGGCACTTTGGATGGCGGATGAAGCAGTGTTCGTTGAGCTGGCACAGCCACTAATAGCACCACCCAATGCGCAATAACCCATTACGCTTCCGATGGTGCGAGTCATAAAGGCGCGGCGGCCTGGTTGCGATAGGCAAAAATCTGTCACCGGTGTTAGCTCTCGTGTTGGCTGCTACTAATAGCTGTAGCTTTTTATGTGTAGTAGTCGGGATGCATGATCTTGAACGTTGGCGAGGTGAAAATACGCGCCGCTGTCTTAGGAAGATAAGCATCCTCATATAGAGTGAAAAATATTCTGTATGTCATGTTGGATAAAATCAACCCACACTCCAAAAAAACGCCCCAAAAAAACTCTTTTGAGTATTTTTTTCCCACTTTAGTGCATGTAAACGTTTTCATTTAAACAATCATTGATTTGTAAACGTTTACAGTTGTGTGTCGATAAAAATTATTTCAAAAATAATCAAAATCATGAAAAGTATATTTATCCTAATTTTGTGTAAATTTATGTATAAATTCTCACTTGAGGAGTGGATGGCGTCTCGTGTAACAAGGTGAAACCGCACTTTTTGTTTTTGCAATCGGTTACATTCGCGGTTTTCGGGGTTTTTGCACTGTTGCAGGGCGATATTTTCGGGGGTAAATTTGATCCCGGTATTGACCGAATACCATTGCCGATTTTGAGGCGCCGCAAGGCGCCTTTTTTTTCGGGGTAGTTTTGCTATCGAGGAATCTGTACCTAAATCTGAACTCTTATATAGGGAGTAATTGGTACGGCGAGCTACACTAATAAAGTGTTGCAGCACTAGTTGTGGCGGTATAAATCCATTTATCGGTTAACGAATTCAAAAAGAGAGATCAGCGTGAGTAGCATTATTGTTTTGCATGACAGTGATAACGTCGGTATTTGTAAGGTGTCACTTCCCGCTGGTGTTTTATTTGCAGAAAAAGATGTCACGCTCCTGCGCGATATCCCCGCCATGCACAAAGTCGCCCTGCGTAATATCACCAAAGGTGAGGCCATCCTTAAATATGGCCAGGCGATTGGTTTTGCCAATCAGGATATCCCTGCAGGCGAGCATGTCCATGTACACAACTGCGTAATGGGCGAACTGGAAAAGGATTACGGCTTTTGTGAAGAGGCCAAACCCACCGAGTTTGTCCCCGTAGACCAACGCGCGACTTTCCAAGGCTATAAGCGTATCAATGGCAAGGTCGGCACACGCAACTATGTCGGCATCCTCACCACCGTGAATTGCTCTGCGACTGTGGCCAAGGCCATTGCCCAACACTTTACCTATTCGGGCGAGTTGGAAAAGTATCCCAATATAGATGGTGTAGTTGCCATGACCCACGACAGCGGCTGCGGTATGCGCTCCGATGGTGATGGCTACGAAACCCTGCGTCGTACCTTTAATGGCTATGCGCGCCACCCGAATTTTGGTGGTGTGATGATGGTTGGCTTGGGCTGCGAAACCATGCAGATCCAGCGTGTGATGGAAGAGTGCGGACTTGCGGACTCCAAGACCTTTACCGCCTATACCATCCAGGATGTGGGCGGAACTCGCATTGCGATTGAAAAAGGTATCGAAACTCTGCGTGCCATGTTGCCACTCGTGAACCAATGCCAGCGCGAAACCGTTCCGGCGAGCGAACTGATTATTGGTTTGCAATGCGGCGGTTCCGATGCGCTCTCCGGTATTACCGCCAACCCGGCATTGGGTATTGCGGGCGATATTCTGGTGCGTCATGGCGGCACAGTGATTTTGTCCGAGACGCCGGAAATTTTTGGTGCGGAGCATTTATTAACGCGCCGCGCGGAATCGCCTGAGATTGCGCAAAAATTATTGGATCGCATCACCTGGTGGGAAGACTACACCGCGCGTAACGATTTCGAATTAAACAATAATCCATCGCCCGGCAACAAAGCCGGTGGTCTCACCACGATTATTGAAAAATCCCTCGGTGCACAAGCCAAGAGTGGTTCCACTAATTTGCGCGATGTGTTCCTTTACGGTGAAGACATCACCACCAAAGGTTTTGTCTTTATGGATAGCCCGGGTTACGACCCTGTATCCGCCACCGGGCAAGTTGCATCGGGTGCGCAAATTTTGTGTTTCACTACCGGTCGCGGTTCGGCGTTTGGTTGCAAGCCAGCGCCGAGTATCAAGTTGGCGACCAACAGTAAGATCTACAGCCACATGCAAGAAGATATGGATTTGAACTGCGGGCGCGTGTCCGATGGTGAAATCAGTCTTGAAGAGTCTGGTCAGGAAATCTTCGAAGAAATTCTGGCGGTTGCCTCTGGCAAGCACACCAAGAGTGAATTGCT
>DATIGS010000310.1:0-3384 GCA_035481425.1 Cellvibrio sp.
ACAACCGGATTGGTGGTGGAAAGGCGGGCAAGGTAATGTTCATAGATGCCCACCCGCAATGGATTCCATGCGGGCAATTTATCTTTTGTCACGAATGATTGTTGATCACGCGACATAGTTAAAAACCGTCCGTGCAATGAATTTTCAAAACAGAACCTTTAGTCATTATTAGATAAAAAACCGCCACATCCACACGCTCGCCAAACCAATCAACAAACTGTAACCCACCAGTGAAGATGCAAAGCGCGGTGCGAGGTTATGGCTTATTGCTAGCACTCCGGCTGAAATCATCGCGGGCATTGCGGCTTCCAATATCACAACCTGCGCTGCCAGGCCTTCAATATTGAACAGCCACAATCCCACATAGGCCGCCGCAGGAGTCAGCAGCAGGATATAAACCAACCCCACCACTAGCGGAGCAACATGATCTTTGCTCAAGCTCAGGCGCCATTGCAAACCAACAGCGACCATCACCACGGGTACAAGTGTAGATGAAATTCGCGCAAGCGCCGCGGCCAGCCACTCCGGGTAAACAAACGCGCTTGCGATAAACGCCATCAATAACGCAATAAACGGGGGAAAAATCAGGATGCTGCGCAAAATGCTCAAGGCCGACGTCGAGCCCGACGAGTAATAACAGGCGACTATAACGCCGTAAGTATTAAGCGCGACAAAAGTGCCCAACTGGTCATAGAGAATCGCATAGGGAATCGCTTGCGCGCCGAGATGCGCCTCAATCAACGGAATGCCGACAAATCCGGTATTGCCCAACGGAATTAGTAGCATCAGTGCACCGGTGAGTTCGCGCGACCATTTCATCAGCCGCGCGGTACACCAGGTTAAGGCAGCACTGAAAACCATGATCGCCCAGGCAGCGATAAACGGGATCAAGGCCTCATGAGTAAAGGATAGCTTGGGAATTTCGGCCAGAATTAGCGCCGGCAAAGCAACATAAATAACATAGAGATTTAAAGTGGCAGCCGCATTTTCAGGAAACCGCTTGGCCCGCTGCAACAGCAAGCCAATAATTAAAGCAATAACAACAACAGCAATATTTGACATGAAAACCCGGTAGAAAATGTGTGGCAGAGGATGAATATAAGCAGCGTGCAAATAGCAGAACAACAGGAATATGTTATAGCCTAAGCGGCGACAAAATCTATTAAGAAATGTTACAACCAGCCATTCGCATCATCCGATAAGAGCCATAACTACCATGCATGCGTACATCACCATAAAATCCGCGTTAACCACAATTCTTTTAACCGCGCCCACGGCCCTGGCATTACATTGCACCGCAGCACCTTACGTCTTGCTTGATGCCAAAGAAAATTCCACTGCCACGAATGCCCATTGTGTCACCGCTATTGACTCCGGCCTGACGTGGGAATTGAAAACGGATGATGGTGGAGTACACGATAAAGACAATACCTATCGCTGGGGCGGCACCGGCGCCGAGCAAACAGGAACGATTTTTTTTGACGACTGGAATAGGTTAATCAACGCGACTAATAGTGAAAAATATTGTGGCTTTGATGACTGGAGGGTACCGACAATTGATGAATTAAAAACGCTGGTTAACCGCAGCGAGCTGCCGCAACAAGAACAACAACTGCAAATTGATACAACTATTTTTTCGCACACACTGGCAACACCTTACTGGTCGGTATCCACCTACCAGAATTACCCCGAGCATGCACAAACCGTCGATTTCGCTACGGGAGCATCCAATTACTACAATGGCTTCCGCGGCGATCGCCTGCCAGTGCGCCTGGTACGCGGCACAGGAATAAAAAAACAAGAAGGAATTAAAAAACAAGAAGGAATTAAAAAACAAGAAGAAATTAAAAAACAAGAAGAAATTAAGAAATAAGGCATAGAAATTAAGAAATAATTAGTTGCGACAAGCAAAAAATAAATGTGCGCCCAACAAAAAATTTATTGCGCGCACACCACAAGAAATAACAATTAATGAGCAATTTGCCACTGCAGACCAACACGCCATAGCAGCCCTGGCACTGGAAAGCCCACTGCTGTACTCGCGTCTTTATCAAATAGATTTTCTATCGCAACCGTCAGCTCCAGGGTATCGCTTACCGACCAAAAAATATTGGCATCAAGCCCTTGGTAGCCTTCCAATTCATGCAGCGTTGCTTCACCGGTATGCTGACTGGTTGCGAATTGTTCACCCAGATGTTGGTAATCGAAACTTGTACGCAGGCTGCTGTTAATCTGCCAATAGGCCGCAACACCAGCAGACCACTGGGGGCGCCCAGTCAATACCGAGACATCATCTTTCACATCGATATCGGTATAGGTTGCATTGGCGTTCAAACCCAAACGGTTATCCGCACTATTCCATCGCATCAGCACCATAAATTGCCGATTGCGGGCCGCGAACAACCTCGACTCGTTCAATGGAATCGACATTGATGCTGTTTAAATCAAATGCACCCCCACGGCTATTTCCGGGATCATTCATCGCAACGCCATCGACCATCACCAATGTGTAATTGGATTCACCGCCACGAATAGACGCAACCGCCAGACCGCCGGGGCCGCCTTGCTGTTCGACCAAAACTCCCGGCACCGTCTGAAGGACATCTGCCAGAGAAGTCTTATTTAATTGTTGCAACATTTCCCGATTGACCACACTCACGCTCGATGACACCTGTGCAAGCGCAAGTGGATTGTAGGTCCCCGTCACTATGACTTGCTCAAGCAACTCGTGCTGCGCCAATAGCGAAGCGGAATGCAGTAAACAGGCGTTGCACATCAAGGTAAAAAAAAATGGAACGGTTAAACGTTTTATTTCTGTTCATAAGGTTGATTACCAAAACTGTATGAAAAAAATCCGCGCTGCATTTACAGCGCGGATAAATGAGGATGGTGCAGGAAATTGATTTAGTTAGAAGTCCATTCAATGGCTTTGCGGATCATTTCCACCATATTTGGATCGGAGAAATTCGCATCCACGTGGCCAACTGCGGTGTAGAACATGCGGCCAGTGCCAACGGTATTGGTGAAAATAACCGGGTGATCGGCAACCGGATAATTCGAGGTGTAGCTGGTGCGATCCAGCGTTCCCAGAATTTCAACATTGCCAACGCCGCGCGGATTGGTTTTCCAGAAATACCATTCATCGCCCAGCATCCACTCAGCACCTATGTGTTTCACCAGAGCATTGTCTTGCTTCTCGATTTTCACTTTCGCGCGCGGAGTGCCATCGCCGTGATGAATAAATTCAGCTCCGGCAAAGAGTGTGTCGGTATACCAATCCCAACTGTGTTCGGTATCCGCTGCCGAGTGGGTTCCGACAAAACCACCCCCATTTTCCATATAGGATTTGAATGCGGTTTTCTGGGCATCGGTAAAGATATCGCC
>DATIGS010000311.1:0-3584 GCA_035481425.1 Cellvibrio sp.
TAAAAATTACATTTTTGTTTCACTGCTAAATCTGCACTTAGGCCCGACAAGTTTTGTTTAGCCAATGGCATTTTTGAAAAACACAACCACACTGTAAACACGCGTTAACTGGAATTAATGCCTTAATAGCCCTGCGACAAATGACGCCTATGCTGAAAAGCCCTTGGACAGGCGATCCCAATCCGCTCCTGCTGCAATGAACACAATCCGATGCCAGATATTTTTATCGATTACAACACCCAGTACACCCTGATCCACGGACACCACAATCTGGTTCTGGTCACCGTCTCTATTTTGGTGGCCATCCTTTCTTCAATGATGGCGCTGCAAATCGCCGGTATGGCGCGTGTGGCGCAAGGGCGCTTATTGCGCCAGATCGCGTTGGTGTCCGGCTCCATAGCACTGGGCGGCGGCATTTGGTCCATGCACTTTATCGGCATGCTCGCGTTTGAGCTGGGCTCCCATGTGCATTACCACCCTTACATCACCCTCGGTTCCATGCTGCCGTCGATCCTCGCCTCCTGGGTCGCATTGCATATGTTGTCCCATACCAGCATCAGCAAACGGCAACTGGTTATTGGCGGCGTACTGGTCGGCGCCGGTATAGGGGCGATGCATTACAGCGGTATGGCGGCGATGGATATGGGCGGCGGCACCACATTGCGCTATGACCCGCTCTGGTTTATCGCGTCCATTATTGTGGCGGTGGTGATGGCAATGCTCGCGCTCTGGGTGCGCTTTGGCTTGCACAACCACCACAAACTCAGCGCCAACCGCGCCACCTTGCTGAGCGGTGTGATCATGGGTTGCGCTATTTCTGCCATGCATTACACCGGTATGGCAGCAGCGCGCTTTATAGGTACGCCCAATGCGCACTTCACCGCCGATGGCAGCCACAGTTTCCTCGCGTTCATCATCAGCGCCATGACGGTCGCCATCAGCCTGTTGGTGATTGCGGGCAATTTACTCCTGCGCTATCGCCAGCTCTATCGCCATATGGTGAAAATCGAGCGCGAGTTGTCGTCGCGCGAGCAGCAATACCGCACACTCATTTCCAATATTCCCGGCGCGGCGTTTCGCACCCAGGCAACGGCGCCCTGGTCAGTCATCTTTATCAGCGATGCCATTCACGCCCTGAGCGGCTGGGAAGCAGAGAAGTTCTTTGCCCATGAGATCAATCTGGGCGACATAGTTCACCCGGATGATATAGAGCGCATTTCGCAGGAGCTGCTGCCCGCGCTTAACAATAAAACGACCTACGTCATCGAATATCGCATGGTGTGCCGCGACAAGAGCGAGCGCTGGGTATCCGAACGCGCGAGTGGTGTGTACGACGACCAGGGCAAATTGAAATGGATCGATGGGGTGATTATCGACATCGCCGATTCCAAAGCCATGGAAACCGATTTGCTCATCGCCAAAGACAGCGCGGAGCAGGCAGCAACGGCAAAAGGCATGTTCCTCGCCAATATGAGCCATGAAATCCGCACCCCCATGAATGCAATTATCGGCTTCACCGAAGTGCTGCTGGATTCGCCCATGCAGCCCGAACAATTGCGCCATTTGCAAACGGTCAATCGCTCGGCGCGTTCACTGCTATCGCTCCTGAACGACATTCTCGACACCGCAAAATTGGAGCGCGGCGCCGTCGAGCTGGATATAAAAGCATTTTCATTGCACGAAGCCGTGCAACACATCATCAACGAGCAATGGAACCAGGCGGAAAAAAAGGGCCTGCAATTGCAGGTCAATTTTGCGCCCGGCACGCGTGACTTTGTGCTGGGCGATGAAATGCGGCTGCGCCAGATATTGCTCAACCTGATTGGCAACGCGATTAAATTTACGCAGCACGGCAGCGTCACACTGGAAATTTCCGATGACGACAAACGCGTTATTTTTAAAGTGATCGATACCGGCATTGGCATTCCCGCCGATCGCATCCAACATATTTTTACACCATTCACCCAGGCCGATGCCTCTATGGCGCGCCGTTTTGGCGGCACAGGTTTGGGCACTACCATCGCACGTCAACTCACCGAATTAATGGGCGGCAGCATTAATGTCACCAGTGAATTACACAAAGGCAGCTGCTTTGAAGTTGCGCTTCCGCTGCCAGCGACCCAAGCGATAAAACCGGTCGCGGTTGCCAATAAAATCACGCTGCCGATTTTGCAAATTTTAATTGCCGATGACGTGCCCCAAAATATTGAAGTCTTGCAATTAATGCTCACCCGCGATGGCCATCGCACCATTACCGCGAGCAATGGCATGGAGGCATTCGAGCAATTTCAAAAACACGCGTTCGACATAGTGCTGATGGATATCCAAATGCCGGAAGTGGATGGACTGCAAGCCTGCAGATTGATTCGCGAATGGGAAAAACAAAAAGGCGTGGCGTTCACACCTATTATCGCGCTTACCGCCAGCGTGCTCGAACAGGATCGCAAAAATGCGAGCACCGCAGGCATGAATGGGTTTGCCTCAAAACCTATAGTGCTACCGGAATTGCAACATGAAATAGCCCGCTGCCTTGGCCTGACAACAACAGCAACATCGGCAACGCAAACAACAAATGCGAGCAGGTTAATTGTTGATTGGAAATCTGCCGAACAGCGCTGGGGTAATCGCACCTTATTGCTTAAAGCGATTCAAAATTTCTGCGCAGACAACACCAAACCCGACGCATTTTTTATGCGCGCGGAAAATCAGCAACAACATTTGCAAGCACAGCAGGAAGCACATCGTATAAAAGGCGCAGCCGCTAATTTGGGATTAACTGCATTAGTGCAGGCTGCACAGAAAATTGAACAATCGACAACAATGGATTCGCATTTATTTAACGAAATAAAAACCGCGTTCGACAATATTATCGCTGCTACAAACGAGATCGCGCCAAAAAAAACGGATGGCAATAGTAGCAACAGTTTTAACCGCGCGCTGTTACAAAAATTGGCAGATGCCTATGCACACGGCACCTTCGACGACGAAGCGTATCGCGAACTTACGCACACGGTTTCGCCCGACACGCTCGCCCCACTCGAACAAGCGCTGGATCAATTTGATTTTGACAGCGCCGCAACCATTATTCGGTCATGGATTGACAATAGCGCACCAGAGCAAGAGGTTTAAATGGCTATTGCATCGCGCGATACGCGCCCAAAACTTTTATTGGTGGATGACGAGCCCGTCAACCTGCAAGTATTAAAACAAATCCTGCAACAGGATTATCGCCTGCTGTTTGCTCGCGATGGCGAAAAAGCCCTGAGCCTTGCCGATAGCGAACAGCCGCAATTAATTTTGCTGGATATCATGATGCCTGGCATTACCGGATTGGAAACCTGCCAACGTTTAAAACAAAACGCGAACACGCAACACATCCCGATTATTTTTGTTACTGCATTGGCAGAAACGCGCGATGAAACCGAAGGGTTTAAAATGGGCTGCGTGGACTACATCACCAAACCGGTGAGCCCGCCCATCGTACTCGCCCGGGTAAAAGCGCAATTATCATTGGTGAGTATTGATTCGCTGCGCGAAACGCGTTTGCAAGTTATTCATCGCCTCGGGCGCGCGGCAGAATACAA
>DATIGS010000312.1:0-1642 GCA_035481425.1 Cellvibrio sp.
GTACCGCGAGTTGGCGATGCCGATTGCCAATCGTGTAATTGGTGAAATTACTTCGGCTATGCCGGACTCTGCTGCGAATAGCGCAGGCGAATCTGCATTGGGCGATGTCATTGCCGATGCGCAATTGCAAGCAACAGCGGCCAGCGATATGGGCAATGCCGTAGTTGCGTTTATGAACCCCGGCGGAATTCGTGCGCCGGGTTTGCTCTATGCATCGAGCGCGGCAGCAGAGGGCGATGGCAAGGTCACTTACGGTGAAGTATTTACCGTGCAACCCTTTGGCAATAGTTTAACTACGCTGACCTTGACCGGTGAGCAAGTCCATATATTGCTGGAACAACAATTTACCGGTTGCCATGCAGGCAATGCACCGGCGCAGTGGAATTATCCGGCGAGCGATGTTACTGGCCAATCCTTTAATCGCGTGCTGCAAATTTCCAGCGGCTTTACCTATGCATGGTTTGCGAATGGCCCGGCGTGCGACAAGGTTGATCCAAACACTATTAAGCTGAATGGCGTGGTGATTGATCCCCTCGTGGCGTATCGCATAACAGTAAATAATTTTCTTGCTGACGGCGGCGACAAATTTTATATCCTCGCTAAAGGCGCCCAGCGTTTGGGTGGCGCGCAAGATGTAGATGCGTTGGAAGCTTTTTTTAGCAATCCGCTCAACGATGCTGACAATGCAACCCCCGGTGTACAAATCGCACCGGGATTGCAAAATCGGATTGTGCGGGTGAATTAAAGAACTGCCGTACTCATAGCTTTTGTTCATCGCATAAAAGCCCACCTATTAAAAATGGGTGGGCTTTTAGTTTGTGGGCATCTAAAAGGACTCTATGCTTTTTACGATGTGCATTCCCAGCCACTTCATTGCATCTCGCGCATAAAAAGAACCTCATTTAGTTAAAAAAACAATAAAGCCACTAATCGCCAATCCTATCTATTTTTGTTAATTGGGAGTAAATACCTGTTGATGCGTTGTGAGATTTTGAGATTGTGAAATTTTGTCCGCCAGGTGAAATGCACATTCGAGCGGTAAATTGCAACGGAAGATTCATACACATCCTACTTTCATTGAGGGAATACAGAATGAAAAAGTTCTTCGTGTTAATACTGGTATTGTCGGGGTGTTCGCCTGTAGAGAACGATAATCTCGGCGCCCCTGTTTATTCGGTGCATGACAGCTTTCAGACTTTGGATGTGGTGAATGAAAGTGATAATGGCAGACCAAAAGCCGCCATAGGGTTTATAGAATTTGACGATTTGGGATTTCAAAAAGACAGAAGTGCAGTGGACAATGTATTTAAAAATATCCGAATGCTTAATGAAAATGCCGGTGCTGATCCATTATTGCTGGTTGTGTTTATTCATGGGTGGCACCACAACGCCAAACCTGATGACACCAATGTAACAACCTTTAAACGCTTTCTCCAAAACTTACAGCATGAAGAAAATATCCAAACCGTCTCAATACACAGGCGGAAAGTGGTGGGGGTTTATATTGGCTGGCGAGGTGAGTCAAATGAGAGCGTCTTGAATCCGCTCACTTACAGATCCAGAAAATCAGCGGGATTGCGTGTCGGGCAATATGGTTTGCAGGAAGTGTTGGCTGAGCTTGCGAAAATACGAAAATCCAAAC
>DATIGS010000313.1:0-3109 GCA_035481425.1 Cellvibrio sp.
CGGGGTCAATCAAAGAATTGGCCCGTCAAAAAAACCTGATGAGAATCAGGTCTACAAAAGCAAGTCACTAGAAAGCAAATTACGGCAAGTTCCACTTATAAATCGTATTCACATTGATGAAATCATTGATGCGATTTTGTATTGCCTAAAATTTGCCACTATTACAGAGGGCGACAAAAAAATGAAAATTGTTATACCAAAGGAAAGGCGCGCGCATGAGCGCCGCGTTGCAGCAACCCCCGATACTGTTAAAAAATTAATTGGGTTGGGTTTTGACGTTGCGATTGAAAAAGATGCGGGTATTGCAAGCCGCATCAGTAATGAATCCTATCAAGAGGCAGGTGCAATAATCAGCGATGACGTTGCTGCCTTATTAGCTTCAGCCGATATAGTGTTGAAAGTGCAGCGCCCACTGCTCGCGGGTGAAGGCGATATCAATGAACTCGCTTTGATTAAACGCGGTGCGGTATTGATTGCAATGCTTTCACCTTATGCAGAGCCTGCTGCTATCAATCAATATGCTGAAGCGGGTATCACTGCCATGACCCTGGAATTTGTACCGCGTATTACGCGCGCGCAATCCATGGATGTATTGAGTTCACAATCGAATTTGGCGGGATATCGCGCAGTATTGGAAGCGGTAAATGTGTACGACCGCGCTATGCCGATGATGATGACCGCCGCGGGAACCATTGCGCCCGCACGCGTGATGGTGCTCGGCGCCGGTGTTGCTGGTTTGCAAGCCATTGCCACCGCAAAACGTTTGGGTGCCATTGTGTCAGCAACCGATGTGCGCGCGGCGTCCAAAGAGCAAGTCGAAAGTCTCGGCGGAAAATTTGTGATGGTGGAAAGCGAAGAAGTGAAAAACGCAGAAACCGCCGGCGGATACGCCAAAGAAATGAGCGATGACTACAAGCGCCGCCAGGCCGAATTGGTTGCGGAAACGTTAAAGAAGCAAGACATCGCCATTTGCACCGCATTGATTCCTGGCCGCAAAGCGCCGACCTTAATTAACGATGAGATGGTGCGCAGCATGCGCCCAGGCTCTGTGATTGTTGATCTCGCTGCTGAGCAAGGCGGCAACTGCACACTCACCAAGCCCGGTGAAATTGTTGAAGTTAACGGCGTGACAATTATTGGCTTGTTTAATATCCCGAGCCGTTTGTCTGCCGACGCCAGCGCGCTCTATGCAAAAAACATTTTGAACTTTCTAACCCCGATGATGAATGCCGAGAAACAGTTTGCTGTGAATTGGCAGGATGAAATTATTTCCGCAACCGTGCTCACGCGCGATGGTGCTGTGGTTCATCCCAATTTCAAACCGGCCAGTGCGGCTTAAGCGGGAGTTTATGATGGAAGCCAATTTTGTTTCGCAATTATCGATTTTTGTGTTGGCCATTTTTGTTGGCTACTACGTTGTCTGGAGTGTAACCCCTGCATTGCATACGCCGCTGATGGCGGTAACCAATGCAATTTCGAGTGTGATTATTGTCGGTGCTTTAATCGCGGTTGGCCCTGAAGGTATGAGCTTGTCCAAAGTGCTCGGCTTCTGCGCCATGGTGCTGGCATCAATCAATATTTTCGGTGGCTTTACGGTCACCCAGCGCATGCTCGCAATGTATAAAAAGAAAAATAAAGCAGGGGAGAAATAATTATGTCTGTTGTGAATGAAGGTTTAACGTCGCTTGCTTATTTAGTAGCGGCGGTGCTGTTTATTATGGCACTGCGTGGATTGTCATCGCCCGAGTCATCGCGCAAGGGCAATATGTTCGGGATGTTGGGTATGTTGATTGCGGTGGTGACCACCATGCTAAGCCCGGCAGTTACTTCTTATGGTTGGATCTTGTCGGCGCTGGCAATTGGTGCGGTGATCGGTATTTTTATCGCGCGCAAAATTGCAATGACCGCTATGCCGCAATTGGTTGCAGCATTCCACAGCCTTGTCGGTATGGCCGCAGTTTTGGTTGCAGGCGCGGCATTTAGTAATCCAGCTGCATTTGGAATTTTAAATTCAGCTGGCGACATTTATATCGCCAGTCGCATCGAAATGGGCTTGGGTGTTGTGATCGGTGCGATTACGTTTTCCGGCTCGGTGATTGCGTTTACCAAGTTGCAAGGTTTGGTGTCGGGCAAGCCAATTGTATTTGGCGGGCAACATTTTATTAATGCCATTCTTGGTGCGGCGATTCTCGGTTTAATCGGTTATTTCTGTGTGGATCAATCGCCCTGGGTATTTTGGGGTATGACGGCGCTGGCGTTTGTAATTGGTGTATTGCTGATTATCCCGATCGGCGGCGCCGATATGCCAGTGGTAGTGTCCATGCTTAACTCCTATTCGGGTTGGGCCGCGGCCGGTATTGGTTTCACCTTGCATAACGACGCACTTATTGTAACGGGCGCGCTGGTAGGTTCATCGGGTGCGATTCTTTCTTACATCATGTGCAAAGGCATGAACCGCTCGTTCTTCAATGTCATCCTCGGTGGTTTTGGTGCGGATACTTCTGCAGCAGGCGCAGCAGCGGGTGGTGATGATCGCCCGGTGAAGCAAGGCAGTGCAGAAGATGCTGCATTCATTATGAAAAATGCCGGCTCGGTAATTATTGTTCCCGGTTACGGCATGGCCGTGGCGCAAGCACAGCATGCGCTGCGTGAAATGTGTGAAGAATTGAAAAAAGCCGGTGTGAAAATCAGCTACGCGATTCATCCGGTTGCTGGCCGTATGCCAGGGCACATGAACGTGCTGCTCGCGGAAGCCAATGTGCCTTACGATGAGGTGTTCGAGTTGGATGATATCAACAACGAATTTCAAACGGCGGACGTTGCATTTGTGATAGGCGCGAACGATGTAACCAATCCCGCTGCCAAAACCAATCCGCAGAGCCCGATTTTTGGTATGCCGATTTTGGAAGTAGAAAAGGCGCGCACGGTTTTATTCGTGAAGCGTTCTATGGCCTCGGGTTATTCCGGTGTTGAAAATGAATTGTTCCATCGCGATAACACCATGATGTTGTTTGGTGATGCCAAAAAAATGGTGGAATCAATCGTAAAAAATATTGCGTAAACATGATTTGTAAATGAAGCTGTGGAGCTCCTACTGGGTGCCTTTTCT
>DATIGS010000314.1:0-3866 GCA_035481425.1 Cellvibrio sp.
TATGTACTTACGTAGCCAAAAGGTTAGCAGCGCACGTATCCAGTCCTACGGTTATGGTTCACGCTATCCTGTTGCCAGCAACGATACTCCATCAGGTCGTGAAGCAAACCGTCGTGTAGAGTTGGAACTGGTTCCTAATCCGCAATAGTCCTAAATCGCATGACCAAAGCCGCTCGGGTAACCGCAGCGGCTTTTTTTTGACTGGAAATTCATAGAAATCAATTATTTGACTTTGATGTGCTATTTTTTTAGCACAAACGTCTTGACTTCAAACTTGTTGGTGCTAATTTATTAGCATGATGCTAAAAAAATAGCACATAACGAATTATGGACTGCAGGAAATACATATGACTCCTGATGATCTGGATAAGACTGCCACCGCACAGCTCAGTCGACGCGAGCGGCAAATTATGGATGCTCTGTTTGAAGCGGGTGAATTATCGGCTCAAGATGTGCGTGCAGCCATTCCTGATGCGCCCGGCTATTCAGCGGTGCGCGCGTTGTTAGCCAAATTAGTTGAGAAAAAAATTATCGATTTTCGCGAGGATGGACCACGCTACATTTATTTCCCTGTAATAGCGCCAGAAGAAGCTCGCACCTCGGCATTACAAAAATTATTGAAAACTTTTTTTGCGGGTTCAACGGCTGCAGCTGTTAATGCATTACTCGGTATGAACAAAGAAAAGCTCAGTGCAGAAGAAATCACTCAATTGCAGCAGGCAATTGATGATGCGGCTAATAGCGAAAAATCCTAATCCTGAATTCCACACCTATTGAGTTACTAGCATGGACTCCACCATCGCAATTAGTTTGATAGTCACTGGTTTAATCAAGCCACTTATCTTGATATTAGTCGCTACTTTTTTGTGGATATGTCTTCGTAGAACATCGGCTGCGCTGCAACATTTTGTTTTAAGCCTTGGCGTCATCGCGGTGCTATTGTTGCCCCTGTTAGCAGGCATATTGCCAGTAGTTGAGGGACGATTTTTTCCACTATTTACCAATATTGTTCGCGTTCCCCAGGAATGGTTGAGTGCGCTGATACCGGTAATAATAAATTCGGTAGGCGAACAAGACATGATCATCATCGCCGGTGTGTATTTATTGCCAGCAACCTGGTTGTTGTTTTATTTAATGCTAGGTGTATTAGGCCTGTCAGGTGTTGCGAAGCGAGCACAGCCTGTCCAGAGCGAGATGATGCTCGCCCAGGCGACCGCATTATGCAAGTTAATAGGCATTGTCCGTCCGGTAAAAATAATGACTTCGCGCGAAGTGAGATCCCCACAAACTTGGGGTCTGCTGCATCCGATAATTATGCTGCCGCGCGAAGCGCTCTTGTGGGATGAAGATAAACAGCTGAGCGTACTTATCCATGAATTAGGACATATTGCTCGATGGGATTGGCTCACTACACTTTTGGTGAAAATAACCTGTGCTTGTTTCTGGTTTTTATTGCCGATCTGGTGGTTAGCGCAACAAATTTTTCAGCAGGCTGAAATTGCCTGTGATGATTACATCTATAAATTACGCGATAGGCATCTCGCCTACGCAAAAAGCTTATTGGCTATTGCCAGTGACGACGAAGATAGAAGTATTAGAAGTGGTGATGGTGACGCTTTGTATATGCGCGGCCAATCACCAATTTATTTTCGCATAATGTCGGTATTGGACAAACAGCGCCCCCATCGTCCCGTGTCCTTAGAGGCGGCACAATATTGGCTTATTGCTGGTGGATTGTTTTTGATACTGTTCGCGAGCGTACAAGTTATTCCGTTGCAGACTCAACTAAAAGAACATGTTGAATATTTGCTACGGTTTGATTTTCCCTCGGAAGCTCCTTTCTCGAAAGAAGAGCGTGAAATAAAAATCGAGCAATTTAGTTGGGCGCTATTGCAACGTTTGAAACCAAAAGTGCAGTCTGCCCCGGCACAAATTGATAATGTTGAACAAATTAGTGTTCATGTTGCGCGACCAACAAAACAAGAATTACAAGGATTGGATGCGGGAAAAGGGCAGTACAAGATGCCTATTACTATTCCTGTCATTGATATTCAGGGCTTCTTGCCGATCGTTATGGCAACTCCTGAATATCCAGCCGCGGCCCTTGTTAAAGGGATTGAGGGTTGGGTTGAGGTCGTGTTTTCCATTGATGTGGATGGAAAAATTATTAATCCTCAAATTAATGCGCATTATCCCTCGGGAATTTTTGACCGTACTGTGCTTGCCTCATTAAAAAAATCTCACTATCGGCCGCAGCTATTGGATGGGCATCCTGTCATTGTGCAAGGCGTTACCGAAGTGTTCCGCTTTACTCTCTCCGATAAACAGCAAAACGCTGTTATTGATAAACGCCGACGATAATTATCGTCTCCCTCATGTAAATTTCATTCAATCCGTGTTGTAACCAGCCCTGTACCGGGTGGGGCTTTTTATTGTCCGGGAATTGTCATCTGAGGAATTACTATGAATAAATTAATGGTTTCCGAAACCTTTCATGTTGCAGATCCAATCAATGTATCGTCTTACATGCGCGCTGTGGGAGTGATAGCGGCAGCTTTAATAATTACCTTGTCTTTACTCTATGCAATGCATTATTTAATACACAATGATTATCCTGAAGTGATTGATGATCCAACTGGAAAAATTCCTGAATTTGTTATGAATGCGCCTCCACCAATTATGGTGAGGGAAGAGGAGCCTCCCGTTCGTCCTATTGAGCGGCAGCTGCCGCCACCAGTTAATCCAATTGATGAACTGGATGTGACAATTGATGAGGGCGGTGTGAATTTTAGTGAGCCGGTTGTTATTGCCAAGCCACCAATTAACGGCACTGTAGGTATGGGAGGACAAATGGTGCCCTTTATTAAAATCGCTCCACAGTATCCAACTGCTGCTGCCGCCAAAGGTGTCGAAGGGTATGTGGATGTTATGTTTGATGTCACGGAGTTGGGAAGCACAGACAATATTCGAATTATTGGTTATGTACCCTCTGCGATATTTAATAAAAGCGTGATAAAAGCAGTGAGAGGTTGGAAATACAAACCGCATGAAGTTGATGGTGTTGCTGTCAGAAAATTTGATGTGAAAGACAGAATTCGGTTTGCGATGGAAAAATAGTAGCTGCGAACAAATAATTGCTAGCACTGGGCAACAAATAGATAATGTAGTTATTATTTTTTGCCCAGTTGATATTTATGTCCAATTCCTTTGCTGTTCTTTGTGATGATGCCGCGTATCTGCAGCAGGCGGAGCAGATTGCTGCAGATTTATCTTGCGATCTTCTTACTGAACAAAATCCTGAGTTGATTGCCGATTTTGATTTTGTGTTGATGGTTAGCAATGTGATTGCGTTGCAACAAACCGGTCGTAAAGCCCCCGGGCCAATCTTTGTCGAATTCACAGAGGGGGCGGTGGATCATCGGCGGAAGTTTGGTGGTGGCAAGGGGCAAATGATTGCCAAAGCAGTTGGTATCAAGGCGGGTGTTTATCCTCGTGTCCTGGATGCGACTGCCGGTATGGGTAAAGATAGCTTTGTATTGGCAACACTCGGTTGTGAACTCACCATGATTGAACGCTCGCCGATCGTGCAGGTGTTATTGCAGGATGGTTTACGACGTGCGCAAGAATTTGCAAGCGCCCAGGATGCAGAACTGTTGCAGGTGATCGAGCGCATGCATTTGCTGGCGCAGGATAGTCGTGGCTATTTGGAGTCGCTGGCACCAGAGCAATTTCCAGATGTTATCTATCTCGATCCTATGTTTCCCGAGCGACAAAAATCCGCAGATGTAAAAAAAGAAATGGCTGCATTTCATTCTGTCGTAGGTAAAGATGAAGATGCTGATGCACTGCTGCCGCTGGCATTGGCA
>DATIGS010000315.1:0-13183 GCA_035481425.1 Cellvibrio sp.
AAATAATATGAAAGTTGCGAATTTTCTGGAGCACAAAGAAGATATTTTGCGGACAAAACAATGTGTGAATAATGTGCCAAAGGGCTATTTAAATGTGTCTAAACACGATTTAACTGTGTCAACAACACGATTAAAGTGTGTCAACAATGTGTTAATTCGATTGGCTTGAATGTGATTTAAATGTGTCAATAATGATCGCAAAATGCTGTTTATTTCGTCGCTGGTGTTCCTATTGACCGTTGCGAAGCTTCTTCCGCGATAACCATCTCAAACGCAGCATCCCGTTCTTCTGAATGGATTGCCATGATGTCGGGAATTGCCTCCCACAAAACCAAATCACCGGAGACTGGGCAACACACATAGACTTCCTCTAGCGATTGCCCGATGGTTTGATAATTGCCGCAATGTGGGCAAACAATATTGGCCTCATTCATGGTTAGACTGATTGCATGCCTGAGTGCTGTTGACTCGCAAGCTGAACCAGGTGCGGGTATTGCTGTTATTTTCATGCAGTTTTGCAGATACCTGACTTGAAAAACTGAAAATTCTGGCGAGAGCGTACCCATTGCTGACTCGCACATTGCAAGAAGTCGCGCAATTAAATCGACATGACCAGGCATTGGCTTTACGCGTTTAGGGTTAACCCATAGATGTTTCAACGATAGGTTTTTCAATTTTGTGCAATAGGAAACTGGTGTGTAATTCATTTCAAACCCTCTTGTTATTTTTTCAATGCGGCGAATGCAATTTTCAATCGTTTTTTGGCAACTCATCACAGCGTGCGATCTTTAACATCGCATGAATAAATTCATTTGTTTGGGGCAGCAGCAGTGCAAAATCCTTGTCCTCGTGCGGCGCTGTTTTTATGTCATCCACTAGAATTCTGAAATCGACCGACTGTTTATACTCACCTGTAAACAACTTGCTAAAACAGTCTTCAAGTGCCGGGTCTAACCCCAGTGTTGACTTTACCGCTGCTAAAATTGCGTTTATGAAAGTAAGCGCTTTGTTGTAATGCTCTAACTGCTCTTGAAGTTTTAATCGATTCACATCCTTTGTGTGCGTTAAGTTTTCTATTTGCTCGCTGAGCTCTGCCTTTTCTACTAATAGTGAATTTATTCGCTGAGTAAATGCTGAGGTGTCTTTCTGAAGAGTGGCATGTTGCTGTGCAAGATGTTGATGCGTTGCAACCAAGTTATCAATTTTTGTCCGGTAGTGAAGGGCGGATCGCTCGTGTTGAACCAGCTGTTCTTCAAGCGCTCGAATTCGAGCAGTTTGGTTGACCGCTAACTGCCGAAGCTGATCGCGCTCCGTCTCGTAGGTTTGGTAGTTTCGCGCGACTTCTTGTTGGTAGGCAGCATGCTGCGCCTGCAAATTATGAATTGCCACGTTGGCTTCATCGATAGCCTCATTGTAGCCAGCCACATGAGCCTCTTGGCTCGCGATGCAACAGCCTTGATGGTAGCCTTCGGCATAACCTTGGTTATAACCCTCGGTCAAACCTTGCTGCCTACCAATATTGATTCCTTCATCCCTCCCTTGCCAGCGCCCTTGCTCCTGCCAATCCATTTGGTCGTTACTGATGCCGCCCAAAGGCGTAATTGCCGCTCTCATAACAATATCCTCGTGTTTGCATACTGAAGGCTTTTGTCACTCTTAGTGGTCAATCTAGCATTGGTGCCTCAAATTGTCACTCATAGAGAGTGAACCTATAGAGCGTGGCCTCATAGAGGCTAAGCCAATAGCATCCTGCTTTTCGTTGGGGTGTGTAATGACAGATCCAAAATTGGCGTTTGGTCAGAGACTTATTGAATTAAGAAAGCGGTTGGGCTGGTCTCAAGAGCGGTTGTCGCTTGAGAGCGGCATAGCAAGAAGTTACCTGGGTGGGGTAGAACGTGGGCAGCGAAATATTGCGTTGCTCAACATTCATAAACTTGCGGAAGCTCTGAATGTTGCACCGTCGGCGCTACTAGAGCCGCCAAGTCATAATGAGTAGCTGCTCTCTGGTTTCCAGGCTGTGTGGTCTAAAGCGTAGTTCCTAGTATCCCTATAATTAATTCCGGCGCCATCCTGTTCGAATTTGTGACACTTTCATCGGCCTAGTCAAAAGCCCTTCCTTCTACGTGTAATACGCTGATACTTGCGCCATTTCACAAAACGGCTACTATCCTCCTTTTTAGGGATTTCAGTGGACGATTCGTGAAACAGAAAAATAGCAATAAGCTCAATAAGTTAGTTGGCGTGTTAGGCAAGATGCTTGCCGGGGTGACGCAATGCGCCTGGTAAGCTGGATTGGTGGCAATGACCTGGATGCAGCAGAAGCCAAGGTTGGTCAGCCGGGAGCGATAGCGGCGACACTCGCCAGCGCGTCTTTTGCAGGGCTGCACCTGCTTTACAGTTATCCAGAAAAGCGGGTGGCGAACTACCTTTCCTGGCTCTCGCCGCAATTTGACCTTCCCGTTGAAAAGCGTAAGGCTGACTTAGCTTCTCCTATCGATTTTCACGATATCTACCTTGCCGCAGATGCCATGCTCGCTGACCTTACGCGGGCGAGCGCGGAGCCCGTTGCAGTCCTTCTTAGTTCCGGCACTCCGGTCATGCAAGCTGTGTGGATTTTGCTGGGCAAAACCAAATACTCCGTCACCTTCTACCAGGCGACATTGGAGCAGGGTGTTCAACAGGTGGATATCCCCTTTGAGATAGCCGCTGAATATGTTCCCAAGCAAGACCAGCAATTGCGCCATTTGTCGGCTGGCCAAGTCAATGCAAGCGCAGCCTTTGACGATATAGTTACGCAAAACCCGTTGATGAAAACACTCAAGCAGCAAGCCACCATGCTTGCCGCGAGAGATGTACCCGTTCTGGTTTACGGCGAAACTGGCACTGGCAAAGAACTTTTCGCGACCGCCATTCACAACGCCAGCCTCCGCAAAGATCACGCGTTTGTGCCCGTTAATTGCGGCGCAATTCCGCCAGAGTTGATCGATTCCGTTTTCTTCGGCCACGTAAAGGGCGCTTTTACTGGTGCGGTAAATAATCACGATGGCGTATTCAAACAAGCCGATGGCGGAACCCTGTTTCTGGATGAATTTGGTGAGTTGCCCCTCAACGTGCAAGTGCGATTACTGCGCGTGTTGCAATCCGGCGAGGTTATGCCCGTGGGCGCAAGCAAATCGATAAAAGTGGATGTTCGTATCATCGCCGCTACCAATCGCGACCTGCTGCAAGAAGTGGCTGCTGGTCGGTTCCGCGAGGATTTGTTCTATCGTATCGCCGTTGGCGTACTCAAGTTGCCGCCGTTGCGCGAGCGCAGTGGCGATATCAGTCTGCTGGCCGAAACGCTCCTGTCTGGAATCTATTCCACCCTAAGTGATGCAGACCATAAAAAACTTTCTGCTGACGCAAAAAATCTTATCCTTAAGCAGCCTTGGCGCGGCAATATCCGCGAGCTGCAATCCACCTTACTGCGCGCGTCGCTGTGGGCGACGGGCAATAAAATAACCGCTGCGGACATTCAACAAGCGCTCTTCAGTATGCCCGATAGTAAATCCGGCCTATTGGATCGTGATGTGTCACAAGGTATTGATATACAAGCATTAATGTCTGAAATTGTGCAGCATTACGTCCCTCGGGCACTTGCCGAGGCGAAGGATAACAAAACCAAAGCAGCAGAGTTATTAGGGTTAAAAAATTACCAAACCCTGAATAACTGGATTGAAAAATACAAGGTCAACTAGCACTTGGCACGGCTCTCGCAGAAGAGCCGTCATGGAAAGAATATTATTTATGCAATCATTAAACTTCGAGCAGCTTCGACCTTACTGGCCTGATTTGGCTAGCCTTGGCGGCCATGCCGAAAAGTACGCGTTTGATGACCCGCAAAGTGCGCTCATCAAGTTACGCTGCTTTGCGGAATTGATGGTGGGTATCGTTTACCGCGAGTTTCGCTTACCCAGTCAACCGACCGATAAGTTTGTAGATCGCCTGCAAGCCGCCGTCTTCACCGCTGCGGTTGATAAATCCATCCTCGATAAATTTCATGCAATTCGCAAAGTCGGCAACAGCGCCGCGCACGATGGCAAATTCGCCAAGGGCGATAGCCTGTGGCTGCTCAAAGAAGCGCATATTCTCAGCTACTGGTTGCTGCTATCGACTCAACCGCGCGACCAGGTTGTGGTGCAGCCTTTTGTATCGCCTGCGCATCAGCAAGAAAAACCGAATCCCAAAAAAGCCGAAGAACATCAGGCGCGCCTTGAGCAAGCCCTTGCCGAATTAGAAGCCGCAAAAGCGGCTGAAGAGGCGGCGGTACGTGAAAATGCCAAATTAAAAATTCAGCTCACAGAAGCTGAACAACAGAAATTCGAGCACGCAAGTACCCTTGCCAAGAACAGTTTGGAATTGAACGAGGCAGAAACCCGCCGCCGCATGATCGATACCGAGTTGTACTCACGCGGTTGGGATATTGATTTGGTGAACGGCAAAAATACCGCCGAAGTCACCCGCGAAGAAAAAGTGGACGGCCAGCCAACGGCTTCTGGCGTTGGTTACTGCGATTACGTTTTATGGGATGACAACGGCAAACCGCTTGCGGTAATTGAAGCCAAGCGCACCCTCGAAAATGTAGAAAAAGGCCGCCAGCAAGCCATTCTCTATGCAGATGCATTAGAGAAAAAATTCGGCCAACGTCCGGTGGTGTTCTACACCAATGGCTATGAAATTTATATTTGCGATGATGCCCAAGGCTATCAACCGCGCAAACTCTACAGCTACTACAGCAAAGAGAGCCTGCAATATTTAATTCGTCAACGCAGCGAGAAAAAACCCTTAGCCACCACGCCGATTCGCACCGACATTGCCGGGCGCGATTACCAAATCGAAACCATTACCCGTGTGTGTGAACGCTTTAGCCAGAACTACCGCAAAGCGCTAGTAGTGCAGGCTACCGGTACGGGTAAAACCCGCGTCTCCATTGGCCTGACCAAACGCATGATCGATGCCGGCTGGGCCAAGCGCGTATTGTTTTTATGCGACCGCAAAGAGCTGCGCAAACAAGCGGGCAAAGCCTACACCGAGTACCTTACCGAACCGGTATACATTGTGGGTAAAAGCAAAAAAGTCGATGTGACCAACGCTCGCATCTACATTGCCACTTACCCCGGCATGATGGGCATTATGGAAGAGTTCGATCCCGGCTTTTTTGATTTGATTATTGCCGACGAATCCCACCGCTCCATCTACAACGTGTACGGCGATATTTTTAAATACTTCGATGCCTTGCAGTTGGGTTTGACCGCGACACCGGTAGAAATGATTAGCCGCTCCACCAGCCAATTATTCGGCTGCGAATACAAATTGCCCACGGCGAATTATCCGCTGGAAAAAGCCGTGGAAGACAAAAACCTCGTGCCCTTTAAGGTGGTCAGCCACACCACGCAATTTTTGCGCGAAGGTATTCAAGCTAAATCGTTAAGCGATGAGCAAATCGCCGCCTTGGAAGATCAGGGGCTAGACCCGAACGAATTGGATTTCGATGCAAAAGAAATCGATAAAGCGGTTTACAACAAAGACACCAACCGCGCGATTCTGCGCAACCTCATGGAAAATGGCCTGCGCATGGCCGATGGCCAAACGCTCGGCAAATCCATGATTTTTGCGCGCAATATTCAGCACGCAGAATTGCTGGCGCAATTGTTTGGTGAGATGTACCCCAACTACCTAAAAGAAACCCAAGGCAATTTCTGCCGCGTGATTCACTCCAAATACGAGCGCGCCGAAGAGTTAATTGATGACTTCAAATTAAACGATGGCAGCAGCAAGCAAGTCACCATCGCTATTTCAGTGGATATGCTGGATACCGGTATCGATGTGCCCGAAGTGCTCAACCTGGTCTTTGCCAAGCCAGTCAAATCCAAAGTGAAGTTTTGGCAAATGGTAGGGCGGGGCACTCGCTTGTGTAAAAACCTGTTCGGAGAGGGCAAAGACAAAACCAAATTCCTGATTTTTGACCATTGGGGTAACTTTGATTACTTCGCGGTAGAGCACGAGGAAGAAGAGCAGCGCCAGAGTAAATCCGTCGCGCAAAAATTATTTGAAGCGCGCGTTAATTTTGCGACCGATGCGCTGGCGCTGGGCGACCTGCCCAAGTTTGAAAAAATGGTCATGCTCATCAAGCAAGATATAGATGCACTGGATGACAACTGCATCGCCATCAAAGACAACTGGAAGCTAAAACACGAGTTCGGCACCTTGGCCGTGCTCAATGCATTTGCGCCCGCCACACGCAAAGTACTGTTAGAAAATATCGCGCCCTTGATGCAATGGCGCAATATTCAAGGGCAGGGTGATGCGCTGGCCTGGGATCAGGATGTGCTCGCCGTCCAACACGCATGGCTCAACCACCCCGAATTGCACGATCAAACCAAAGATCGTTTGCTTCACAAAGTCAAAACCTTGCAAATGCACCTCAACCAACTGCGCCCTAAAGCACCTATAGTCAATGCCATCCAGCAAGACAGCTATTGGGATCTCAAGAATTTTGATGAGCTGGAAAAAGCCCGCACCGAATTGCGCGGCGTTATTCATTTGCATAATCCCGGCGCTAAACCGCCAGCAGCGCCCATCACTATTTACGATATTCCAGAGCATGCCGATAAGTTCGAAATTAAAGAACTGAAAACCAATATCCGCACTGTGGATTATGAAATCTACCGGCAAGAAGTAGAGAAAACACTGGAGCCCTTGTTTAACCAAGACCCAGTGCTGCAAAAAATCCGCGCCGGTGAACCAGTCACAGAAGACGAGTTAAACCAGCTCAATGCCTTGGTGCACACACAAAACGCACGGGTGGATCTAAAGCTCCTGAAAGAGTTCTATCCTGAATCCTCCGTAGGGGTAGATCAGCTCTTGCGCACCATTATCGGGTCGGATGAGCAAGCCATTCGCAAACGCTTTGAGCTCTTTGTGCAGCAGCATCACATCAGCCTTAACGCTTTGCAGCAGCGCTTTTTGGAATTATTAAAAAGCGAAATCTGCCGCACTGGGCAAATGAGCATTAGCCGCCTCTATGAGCAGCCCTTTATTGCCCTGCACCAAGACGGTGTAGACGGCTTATTTAAAGAAGAACAAGCGCAATTGATTGCCAATTTTATTAGCGACTTCGCGCTGGAGCTTGGTAAAAAGCAAGCGCAAGTACAGCAGCAAAATCCCCAAGTACCCAGTTCATATTCGAACTGAGTTATTAACCCTAACACCTGATTGAGACACCTGATGATCACCGGTCAACTGAAAAACAAAATCGATAAACTCTGGGAAGAATTCTGGACGGGTGGCGTAGCCAACCCGCTCACGGTAATCGAGCAGATTACTTTTTTAATGTATGCGCGCCTGTTGGATATGAACGAAACCAGCGACGAGAAAAAAGCGCTGCGCACCAAAAAGCCGTTCAAGCGTCGCTTTAGTGATGAGCAGCAACATATTCGCTGGCAAAATTTAATTCATATCGAATCTGCCGATAAATTGTTAGTACTGGTGCGCGATGAATTATTTCCCTATTTCAAAAGCACCGCTGACGGCAACAGCCTGTTTGCGGAGTTTATGAAAGATGCACAGCTGATGGTGCAAAAGCCCTCACTGCTGATGAAAGCCATCACCATGGTAAATGAATTGCCCTTGGATAAAGGCGATACCAAAGGCGATTTATACGAATACCTGTTAAGTAAACTCACCACCGCAGGTATTAACGGCCAGTTCAGAACGCCGCGCCACATCATCCGCGCTATGGTGGAGTTAATGGACCCAAGTGCCGATGACCGCATTTGCGACCCCGCTTGTGGTACTGCCGGTTTTTTAAGTAATGCCTACGAATTTATTTTGCAAAAATACAGCTCGCCCGCAGGCACCATTACCGAAAAGGTAATTAACGAAAAAGGCGAAGAAGAAATTCAAACGCTCTATACCGGTGATTTGCTAGGCGATAAGCGCAGCCATGTGGATACCGATATGTTCCATGGCTTTGACTTTGACGCAACCATGTTGCGAATTGCAGCAATGAACTTGGTCATGCACGGTGTGGCCGAGCCGGATATTCACTATCAGGATACCCTCAGCCAACGCTTTGCCGAGCGCCACCCGCAAGCGGCCAATGAAGGCTTCGATATCATTCTCGCTAACCCGCCGTTTAAAGGCAGTTTGGATGAAGAAGACGTAGCGCCAGAATTATTGCGCTTGGTTAAAACCAAAAAAACCGAATTGTTATTTGTCGGCTTAATTCTGCGCATGCTAAGAACCGGTGGCCGCGCCGCCGTGATCGTGCCAGACGGCGTACTCTTCGGCTCTAGTAAAGCCCACCAACAATTGCGTGAAGAATTAATCGAGCGCAACCAGTTAGAAGCCATCATCAGCTTGCCATCGGGCGTATTCAAACCCTACGCCGGTGTGAGCACCGCGATTATGATTTTCACCAAAGGCGGTGAAACCGATCAAGTCTGGTTTTACGATTTGGCGGCAGACGGCTACTCGCTAGACGACAAACGCACACCCATTCAAGACAACGACCTGCCAGATCTAATAGCGCAATACGAAAAGTATCGCAACGCGCGCGAAGCAGGTAAAAGCACCAAAGCCTGGAGCGATAAAAAACAAAAAGCCTTTTTGGTGGATAAAGCCGCAATCGCCGAACAGAAATACGACCTCAGCATAAACCGCTACAAAGAAGTGGTGTATGAAGAGCAAAGCTACGCACCGCCAAAAGAAATTCTGAAAGAGCTTAAAAAGCTTGAGCAGGAAATTCTCCAAGATTTATTTGAATTGGAGAATATGTTATGAAATTAATAAAGCGAAATTTTTGCAGGATGACGTGCATGGATGCACTAATGTCGCGGGCGCATGGATGCGCAAGAGCGACGCTGTATGAGTTGGAGGCGATGCTGTGAGTAATTCCATCATAAAAGCCGATGCCAATTACAAAGCTTGGCTAAAAGGCATAAAACAATCCTTTGCTCAAACCCAACTGAAAGCAGCGGTAAGCGTAAACACCGCTTTGCTGGAGTTCTATTGGCAGCTCGGCGGCGAGATTATTGAAAAGCAAAAAAACAGCCAGTGGGGAGAGGGCTTTCTAGCTCAGCTCAGCCAAGACCTTATGGCAGAATTCCCCGATATTAAGGGTTTCTCTTACCGAAACCTCAAATATGTACGCCAATGGTATAGCTTCTACTGTGCCGCCCCTGCAATTGGGCAACAGCCTGTTGCCCAATTAGCCCAAATCCCTTGGGGACATAATCTGGTCATCGTCAGCAAGTGCCAAACCATGGCAGAAGCCCTGTATTACGTGCAAAACACCCAGCAACACGGCTGGAGTCGCAATGTGCTGGTACACCAAATCGAAAGCGGCCTCTACCAACGTGAAGGCAAAGCCATTACCAACTTTGCGCAAACCCTGCCGCCGCTGCAATCAGACCTTGCCCAACAAACCCTCAAAGATCCTTACGTGTTCGATTTTTTAAGCCTCACCAAAAACTACAACGAGCGTGAATTAGAGCAAGGGCTAACCCAACACATCACCCAATTTCTATTGGAGCTAGGCGCAGGCTTCGCCTATGTGGGCAAGCAAGTACCCTTAACCGTAGGCGAAAAAGATTTTTATATCGATCTACTCTTTTACCACCTAAAGCTGCGCAGTTACGTGGTCATCGAATTAAAAGCAGGCGAGTTCACTCCAGAACACGCAGGAAAATTAAATTTCTATTTAACCGCTGTAGATAAACAATTAAAAACCGAACACGACAACCCCAGCATTGGCCTTTTGCTCTGCAAAGAAAAAGACAAACTAGTAGCCGAATATGCGCTTACCGATGTGAATAAACCCATCGGCATTTCTGAATACCAATTAACCCAAGCACTGCCCGACAATTTGAAATCCAGCTTGCCGAGTATTGAAGAAATTGAAGCGGAATTTGCGAGGGGGTTTGGGGATGAGTGATTTTATTTTGAAAAATTTGGATACGTTGGAGGCGATGCTGTGAGTTGGCCTTTGGTAAAAGCATCCGATGTAATTGATGTTAGGGATGGAACTCACGATTCTCCCAAATACATTGAAAGTGGCATCCCTTTGGTTACTTCCAAAAATTTGGTTGATGGCGGTATTGACTATGACTCCTGCCAGTTTATTTCTGAAGAAGATCATATTGCAATTTCAAAGCGTTCGGCTGTAGATAACGGTGACATTTTATATGCCATGATTGGCACCATCGGAAATCCCGTGATAGTTGAAAAGAGATTTGATTTTTCAATAAAAAATGTTGCGCTGTTCAAGTTCAACAACGACTCTGTTTTTAATAGATATGTATATCATTTTCTTAACAGTGAAGGCGCAATTCGCCAACTACTGCAACAATCAAGAGGTGGAACACAAAAGTTCGTATCTTTAGGGAACTTGCGCGATTTAAGGATTCCTCTCCCCCCTTTAGAAGAACAGAAACGCATTGCCGCCATTCTCGACAAAGCCGATGCCATCCGCCGCAAACGCCAACAAGCCATAAAACTCGCCGACGATTTCCTTCGCTCCGTGTTTTTGGAAATGTTTGGTGATTTGTTTTGTGATGCTGGATATCAAACAGCTTTAAAGAAGTCTATTGCGGAATTAACCAATTATATTGATTACAGGGGTAAGACACCTGAGAAGTCGGATTTTGGCATTCCCTTGTTGATTTGCGTTTAAAACTGACCCACCTTTTGCGTTGAATTTTGACCCACCCTTAATGGTTTATTTTACGGGTTTGGGTTGTGGATAAGCTGTCGTCTTTTTCTCCTTTTTCGGTGGGTTTGAACTTTCTTTGAAACGATAGCTGTCATTGCCGGTTTCAACAATATGACAGTGATGGGTGACTCGATCCAATAGCGCCGTTGTCATCTTTGCATCACCAAATACGTTCGACCATTCAGCAAAGCTGAGGTTGGTGGTGATGATCATGCTGGTGCGTTCGTACAACTTGCTCATCAAGTGGAACAACAATGCACCACCGGTTTGGCTGAAGGGTAAATAACCCATCTCATCCAGAATCACTAAATCGGTATGCATGAGTCGCGATGCAATTTGTCCTGCTTTGCCCTGATGCTTTTCTTTCTCCAGTGCATTCACTAACTCAATCGTCGAGAAGAAGCGGACACGGCGATGCAACTGCTCAATCGCTTGAATGCCGACAGCACTGGCAAGATGGGTTTTACCCGTACCGGGGCCACCGACAAACACAACATTCTGTGCGTTATCCATAAAATCACCGGCGCACAATTGCCGAATCAGCGCTTCATTGGCCATGCTGCTCGTAAAATCAAAACCACTGAGGTCGCGATAGGCAGGGAATTTCGCCGTCTTCAGTTGATAAGCCACCGAGCGCACTTCACGCTCGGCCAGTTCTGCTTTGAGCAAATGATCAAGGATGTTAGTACTCGCTTGAAATGCTGGTGAATCCTGCTCCGCCAGATCATTCAGTGCATGTGCCATGCCGTAGAGTTTGAGTGACTTGAGTGCAGGGATCATGGGATTAGTGTGCATGCTGACCTCCATGTGTGCCGATGGTTTGCGCACGCAGCTTGTCGTAGCGATTGACGTTGGCGAGCGGTTCAATGCGTAGTGCTAATGAGGGTGGGACTTCAATCGGTGCGATAGGTGATCCTTCCAATAATCGACTCAAGATATTGATCACGATTTGTTTGGAGGGTGAGCCGGTCTCCAATGCGAGTTCAACCGCCGTGAGAACATCCTGCTCATCGTGTAGTAAAACCAGTGCGAGAATATCCACCATCTCCCGATCACCACCGACACGCTTTAATAAAATGGCTTGCAGCGTTTGAAAGGCTTGAGGCAATTCTGCGAAGGGAGCGCCGTTGCGAATCGCTCCGGGTTTGCGTTGCAATACCGAGAGATAATGTCGCCAGTCATACACCGTTGTTACCTGCTCATGCTTGCGGTTAAACACGCGTGTATGCACTGCAATGATATTGCCTTCGGCAATCACCTCCAGGTGATCGTGATAGATATGCAAACTCACCGGTCGATTGGCAAATGAAGACGGCACACTGTAACGCGTACGCTCGAAGGTGATTAAACAGGTGGGTGATACGCGCTTGGGCTGCTCGACAAAACCATCGAAGGGTTGCCCCACCGGCATCAGGAAAGATCGCTCATGATCCAATGCCGCTTGAATGGTGAGTGCTTCAGTGGGATGGGTGGATTCACTCCAGAGTTGAACGCAGCGCTCTCGCAACCAGTCATTCAGCGCAATCAATGAAGGCTGTGCTGGCACCTGTTGCCAGAGCCTTCTTCGTGCATCCTGCACGTTCTTCTCAATCTGACCTTTCTCCCAGCCTGAAGCGGGATTGCAAAACTCTGCATCAAATAGGTAGTGGCTGACCATCGCGGCGAAACGTGCATTCACATCACGTTGCTTGCCACGTTTTACCTTATCGACAGCGGTCTTCATGTTGTCGTAAATACCGCGTTGCGGAATGCCACCCCACGCACTAAACGCATGGTGGTGAGCATCGAACAACATCTCATGGGTTTGCAGCAAATAAGCGCGGACAAAGAACGCGCGGCTGTAACTCAATTTGAAGTGAGCGACTTGCAGCTTTACGCGCTCACCGGCAATTACCGCCCAGTCTTCGCTCCAATCAAACTGAAAGGCCTCGCCGGGTTTAAACTGTAAGGGTATGTAGGTGTGCTTGCTCGCACCTTTACTTGATTCCAACTGCTGGCGGCGCCACTCGCGGGCAAAGACCGCCACACGGTCATAGGAACCTTCATATCCCAGCGCACGCAAATCGGCATGCATCTGTTTGAGTGAGCGGCGTTGTTTGCGCGAGGTTCGCGCGGCATCGGCTAACCACTGCCGTAATTTATCGGCAAAGGCATCAAGCTTACTGGGTGTCTGTCGCTTGGGGTAAACCGGTTCGCTGATCTCATCGCGCAGATAGCGGCGAACGGTATTGCGGGAAAATCCGGTACGTCGTGCAATCTCCCGCAGCGAGAGTTTGTCACGGAAATACCAACGTCTGATCTTGCTCAAAATGGCCACGTTAATCACTCCTATCTCCCGCTCAAAAAACAAGCAGGATAGTCGGTTTACGTGGGTCAATTTTCGACGCAAATATGGGGGTTTAGTGGGTCAGTTTTAAACGCAAAACAACA
>DATIGS010000316.1:0-6676 GCA_035481425.1 Cellvibrio sp.
AATGCGTTTGCACAAACCGGGCTGCGCGAACGGCCGGAAACCAAATCGAATTCGATCCCATGCACCGGGCAACGCAAGTGATGGTTATCGCAAGTTGCATAAGTCAAAGCGGCACCTGCATGCGGACACCGGTTTTTGATCAGCAGTGTTTTTCCGCCCTCCTGCAATAGCAATAAATCCTCTCCAGCAAGCTTCAGCGGTTTGCGGTAGCCATCGTAAAGCAAGTGCAATTTTTCCAGAGCGACAAACGGCATAACAGATCCTCATTTGCACAACTGATCGGGCGGCGTCCATTCTGGCGATTTATCCTGCAAGACGCCAGAGGCGCCGACTTATCCGACAAATACTAGCCACAAATAGCACGCAACCAGATAGAATAGCGGCAAGTAGATGCGCCTCCATTTGGCATCTTTTATGCGTAGATATAGCAAGCTACTCGGTAGATTCCCTGGACTTTTGATGTGGCAGCCTTGTTATGACTGATCCTTTGTACCTGGAGCGTTTAAAGCAGTTATCAACGCGCTTGGTATCCCTGCAAAAACCTATCCGCATTCTCGACGCCATCAAATGGCCAGCGGGAATTGAGCAGCGTTTTCGCGAACAACAAGGTAGGGAACTTCCAGCATTGGGTGAGGATTTTTACCAGCGCCAAAAGCTGGGCTTCGAACCCGATACCGTTAGCCAATTATTAAAGGAATTAAAAAGCGATGTTCGTCGCCAATTGGGGCGCGATGATGCACTGGGAAAAATTCTGCAAGCGACCATCGACCAGTATCAAATTGTGATCGATTTGTTGCGCGCCCGCGGTACCAATCAGTTCGGTTATTTCAGTCGCCAACTCTATGGCTCCGCTAGCGACAATCTGCGCGGCGACCGCAAAACCCTGCGCCAAATGGGCGAGCGCTTGTGCCATATTTTTTCACTGCCTGCAGTGGAGCATTTGAATCGCCCTTACCCGCATTACATCAGCGCAGAAGAAGCGGTAATTATTTTGCGCGAACGCATGACAGATTATTTTGGTGCGGGCGAAGTTCGAGTGCAGATCAGCGACGATATTGTGTCGGACGCATCAGCCGGTGGTGATTGCATCAAAATCAATCGCCGCGCTAATTTTTCCGAGCTGGATTTGCAGGTATTGGAAGTCCACGAAGGTTGGGTACACATTGGCACAACCCTGAATGGGCGCGAGCAACCCTGGGCAACCTGGTTGAGCGTAGGATCACCGCGCATCACCGCCATTCAGGAAGGCATGGCGGTGTTGCTGGAAACGCTCACCTTCAGCTCATTTCCGCAGCGCGCGCGACGCATTAGCGACCGGGTAGTTGCTGTAGATCTGGCGGAACAAGGCGCGGATTTCTGCGAGGTATATCGCCACTTCCTCGAACGCGGAATCACCGAGCACGATAGCTATCGCGTTACCCAACGGGTTTTCCGCGGTGGCACCCTGACCGGCGGCTCAGTTTTTACGAAAGATATTTCGTATGTAAAAGGATTCGTGGAGAACGTGAATTTTATTCGCAGCGCGATCCAATCCGGCGTGCCGGAAATTATTCCCATGTTGTTTATTGGTAAGGTGACGCTGGATGATTTACCGCTACTGTACGAGCGTCATCTGGAGGGCGTAATAGCCGCGCCCAAATATTTGCCGCCGATGTTTAAAAATTTAAATGGTTTATATGTGTGGTTTGGCTTTTCCAGCGGTATGTCGCTCATGAATATCGCGCGCGTACAGCAACACTTTAGCAAGCTGTTTAATAAATTACCTACGCCAGTACCCGAATTTACTGGCACCGATGCTGAAATCGATTGAGTTTGATTGTAAATGACGACGTATTACAAGGTTGTACTCTCAGGTGAGAATATCTTTTTTGAAAACGCGAGCCGAATCGACAAGGACGCGCCTGAACCGGTTATTGGTTTTATTGCCTGCAAGTTAATCACGGCGGGCACCGAAGAGCTGGCAATCGCGACGGCAAAGCGGGATTTACTGGTGCAGTGGAACCAGAGTTTTAATCTGGATCGCAAACTGGGAATGCCCAAATTGGCGGTGGAACATGTTGAGCTGGTACGCGGTTGGTTTAAGCCTAAAACGACAAACGATTACTATTGGTTTACTAATAGTGATCACAAGCAGGCGCAACTGGAGAAATTTACCCAGCCACCGCGCCAATGGTTCTGGCGCGGCAACAAGAAGCAAAAGGTTGAGCAAACGGAAAAATAACTCAGGCGGTTGCGGCAACTATTTGGGCGGGATCAATCAATTGCAGCAGTGTTGCGCGCAAACCAGGCGAGTTGATTTCTTCACTGCGCGCTGACAGTGGCGAGTTACCCACCCACTCAAAACGCCAGCGATACAAATGCGTCGCATCTCCCGCATCACGCACTTCGATCAATTCAAAACGGCGCGCATCCAATGCAAATTTCTCACGCAATTGGAACGCAAAAGGTTCGGCATTTTTGCCGACAAAACTGGAAGCCTGCTGGCTAGACGCCATGACAAATACATAGTCGCGCCCCTGATAGTGAAAGTGACAAACACCGAGACGGACTTCCTGCCCAAGACGGTTATGTAAAGCAGTATCCACAAACAAAGGATTCATCAACATAGAGGTTCCGCTGCGCTTTTTATTGTTGAGTTGATGTACAGGCCGCACATCACTCACTGGTTGATTATTCGCCACCCGGTTCCGTAAAAAGTCCCTCTGCTGCGGCGAGGCGGCAGTCTACGCACAATTTATGACAGTTCAAGCAAAAGCGTTGGTTAATAGTCGCGTAACAACATCAGCAAATCTTTTGTTACTTTATTGCCCCAAACCGGAAACACGAGTGACACAACCAACCGGTTTGAATTGCTCCGGAGTAAAAGCAATCTGCTAAAGTTAATCACTAAGGCTGCGAGCAAACTGAATAGTTCCTTAACATTTCATGCTTGCAGTAAATTATTTTTGCTTATTATTTAATCAGAGAACAGTTGCAACCATTTCGACCCGAAGGGAATAATCATGTTATTGACGCAGTTACGCCGCACTCATCGCTCCGCCCGTTATTTCATTTCTCTTATAACCCTCGCAACAATTTTTGGCTGCACTTATGCTCCCGAAAATGACGTTAACGAAAATGATCGCCACGCAAAAATCGCTTCGCAAGATAGCTATGGCGATAGCGCCGAGCGCGTGGTGTATCCGCAACAAAATTGGAACAGTGACGATAGCCTTTGGTTCTATAACACTCCACAGGGCTCCACGCTCATTCCCTACGATATTTTTCTGCACCTTGAAACCGCTGATAGCCAACTGCTTTTTCGCAGCGACGAAAACATAAATCGCCTGCGCTACCTACCGCAGTTGGGCTCTTCGTCCAATCCGGATGCGTTACCCGTTGGCTGGGTAAAAGATGAATACCAAGGTAAAACATTTATCGGGTTTACCTGTGCAGCTTGCCATACCAGCCAAATCAATTATCAAGGCGTAGCTATTCGCATTGATGGCGGCACTACGCTCGCCGATATGGAACAAATGCTAAAAAGTTTGGCCGCCGCATTACAGGCGAGCCTTGAACAGCCCGAAAAATTTGATCGCCTCGCGCAAAAAGTCCTGCAAAAAAAATATCCAGCCGAAAAAGAAGCATTTAAAGCAGAGCTCGCTGGCGCAGCAAAAAAAATAGCCCAATACAACCACATCAACGAGCCACTTTTTGGCGATAAATCGGTTGCTTACGGTTATGCGCGGCTCGATGCCTTTGGCCGGATCTACAATCGCATATTGGAACATCTCACCCCCAATGAAGCTAATTCCAATCCGGCGAACGCCCCGGTGAGTTATCCCCAGTTATGGGATACCCCGCAACATGACTTCGTGCAATGGAATGGCGTTGGCGATAACGAAGCATCTGGGCCACTGGAGCGAAATGTGGGCGAGGCACTGGGAGTATTTGCCCATTTTGACTTGAATAAGCAGGCAGGCGATGCAGGCTACCGCTCGTCAGTAATACTGGGGAATTTGGTAGAAATGGAACAGCGTCTGGCAAGCCTCTGGTCGCCCAGTTGGGATGACCTGGCCAAACAAGGCGTGTTACCGGCAATCAACCAAACCCTGGCCAACGAAGGCCAGCAAGTGTTTGTCGAATACCAATGCGATAGCTGCCATAAAGCTATTGTTCGGACGGATCCCAATCGCCGTATCACGGCCCAATTTTCACGCGTAACCACCATCGGTACTGACCCGGTGATGGTGAGTAATGCGCTCATGCGCACCGGGAAAATGGGCGTTTTTACCGGGCAACCAATGAATCCGCGCATGCCCACGCCTTTCCCGGAAACAGGTAGTGTTTTGCCGGCATTAAGCGCCGCCGTGGCGGGTGTTATTGAGGAGAGCAAACGTCATGAAAGCCTTCCGCCTGCAAACATGGAAAACCCGATTAAAACCACTGCCCGCTATGTAGACTTCGAACCCATCAGCAAGTACCAACCAAAGGAGAGCCTGAGCGGCTACAAAGCGCGGCCGCTAAACGGCATCTGGGCAACGGCACCTTATTTACACAATGGCTCAGTGCCAAGCTTGTATGAGTTGTTTATGCCCAGCTGCAGCGATGCTGAAATCGCCAGCGGCAAAACTTGCCGCCCCAACCGGTTTACCTTGGGCGTACGCGAGTTGGACGCTGTAAAAGTAGGTTTTGTACAACGGGATCCGGCGCAATATCCCGGCTTGTTTGTATTCGATACCAGCCTTCCGAGTAATTCCAATAAGGGTCATGAGTTCACCGCTGGGGTAACGCCTGTCTTTGTGTTGGACGCGCAAGGCCATCCGGTAAAAGACGCACAAGGCAAACCGCAAGTGAAAAAGCTGAAACCGATTAGCGATCACCAACGATTGGCGCTGGTGGAATATCTAAAGACGCTGTAAGCAAAAGGGCGATCCCGACTCCAAGCTCCGCGCCAAAGCAAGGCAAGACAAGACAAGGGCATCTATATCGATAGAATCATCGGTATAGATGCCCTTCTTCCCTTCTACTGTTTCACAATTGTTCACAACTTCCCCAACCCTATTGCGATTAAATTGCCCGCACTCACTAAAAGTACTGAACCAATCTCCCGTTTTCGGGGTCTTTAGGCCACCGCGACTTGGGCAAAAACGACATATAAACGCGCTCCCAATGCCCGAATATTGCTGGCGTTTTGATTGACACCAAGCGTCACGACACACAGAATCACCGACCAGTTTTAACCCTCAGGAACTTGCTGAATGAATATCGACCGTTTTTCACCGCTGTTAAAGCGCACCACCCTGCTCCTTTCGCTGATGGCAGGCTCCGTTTTATTGTCCGCCTGCGGCGGCGGCAGTGACGGCAAATCCTCGGCAAGCTCTTCAGTTTCCAGCTCTTCGTCCCAACGCAGCAGCTTTGTTGCCGCCTCGGTGCCAGCAAATGGGTCCGGTACATGGCCATCCGTTAAAGTCGAGGCACAAACCCCCAAAGTGCTCACCTTCCAATGGAGCGCAGTGGAAGGTGCTACCCATTACAAGCTGTACAAACACGATGCTGCCACCGGTGGTGTAGTACAGATTGGTAGCGACCTGACCACAACCCAAGCCAGCGATGAAATTGGTGTTCACGTCCATGACTGGGTCAACAACTACTATTACGTTGAAGCTTGTGATGCTGCGGGTTGTCAGAAATCCGACCTGACCTTTACCGCCACTGAAATGATCAAGGCGATCGGTTATGTCAAAGCCTCTAACGGCGAAACCGCCGACTTCTTTGGCTGGAGCGTAGCAGTATCAGCTGATGGCACTACGTTGGCTGTAGGCGCGCCAGCAGAAGACAGTAAAGCAGTCGGCGCGAATGGCGACCAAGCCAGCAATGAAAGCCGTAACTCCGGCGCGGTCTATGTGTTTACCAAGGCAAATGGAGTCTGGATACAACAGGCCTACCTGAAAGCCTCTAACACTGAACAACCTAACGAAAATACTTATCTCACGCTGCCGAATGATCGGTTCGGCTACAAAGTAGCCTTATCGGATGACGGCAATACCCTTGCCGTATCATCTTTACATGACGACAGTCCATCAACTGGGATCAATTGTAATCAGGCGAATTACGAAACTGTTGACACAAGGGATAGCATCCTTAAAGCGCAGGATTACGACACTGGAGCCGTGTATTTATTCACTCGCGTAGATAGTCAATGGACCCAGGATAATTATGTAAAATCCATTTACTACGCCAGCAAAATGCGTTTTGGCGAGTCACTTGCACTATCTGGCGATGGCAAAACCTTGGCGGTTGGCGCTACCAGTGATAGTTTGGCAACCAGTGGCGTAACACCTTACTCAGCATCCTCCATGCCCGCGTGTGTGGAGTTCTACCCCTCAAGTACATCGAGCACGTCAAGTAGCAGCTCTTCCAGCTCCAGCAGTTCAAGTGCACTCAATACCGCCAGTTCTTACAACGGTGGTGGTAACTCCGGCGCTGTACAAATATTTATTCGCAAAGACGATGGCTGGATGTATCAAGCTCTGTTGAAAAATTCCAACGCGCAATCCGCTGATGCCTTCGGGACCAGTATTGCCCTGTCGACCGATGGCAATACCCTCGCCGTTGGCGCCATAGGCGAAGATAGCAATGCGACCGGGGTGAATGGGGATCAATCCATCAACACCTGTTATTACCTCGATGAAGC
>DATIGS010000317.1:0-10733 GCA_035481425.1 Cellvibrio sp.
TTTTTTACATCGCAAATCAATAAATCACTTTACCGACAATTTAAAAATCGTGCGGGTTTTATATTCTTCACCCGGGCGCAAAATAATTGAAGGAAATTTCGGTTGATTAACCGAGTCAGGTGCATGCTGAGGCTCCAGGCAGAAACCGCTGCGTTTTCCGTAGGTAACACCCTTACCAGTCAATGAGCCATCCAAAAAGTTACCGGAATAAAATTGCACGCCCGGTTCCTGGGTAAATACTTCCAGCACACGGCCAGAATTTGGCTCTTCAACACGCGCCGCCAGGGTCAATTCTTTGTAGCTCGCTTGATTGATCAAAAAGTTGTGGTCGTAACCAAACCCGTTTTTGATCTGTTGGTGATCGTCATTGATTCGGCTGCCGATAACCTGCGGCTCGCGGAAATCAAACGGCGTACCCGCAACCGGCATGGGCGCGCCCACCGGAATCGCTACTTCATTTACTGCGTTGATATGATCGGCAAAAATTTGCATTTTATGGTTGAGGATATCGCGGCCATTTTCTGCACCAATTCCCGCCAGATTGAAATAAGCGTGCTGGGTCAAGTTAACCGGCGTTGCTTTATCGGTAGTCGCAGCATAATCCACCACCATCGCATCATCGTGGGTGAACTGATAAGTCACAGTGATATTTAAATTTCCAGGGAAACCCTGGTCGCCATCTTCACTCAGCAGTTTCAATATCAGGCCTTGGCCTTGTTCATTTTCAAATGGTTCAACCGCCCATACTTTTTTATCGAAACCGAACGGGCCACCGTGCAAATTATTCGGACCGTTATTGGCAGCGAGTTTATAAACCTCACCATCCAACGTGAATTCGGCATTGGCGATGCGATTGCCGACGCGGCCAATCAATGCGCCAAAATAGGGCCCAACTTCCAGATAGGGTTCGAGCGTATCAAAACCCAAGGCTACGTCGCCGAGTTTCCCGTTTTTATCCTGCACGTGTAGCTCGGTGATGATGCCGCCGAGGCTAATAATTTTAGCGATGCTGCCGCGCTTATTGGTTAAGGTAAATTCAGTGACGGTTTCGCCCGCAGGTGTAGTGCCGAATACTCGTTGCGTAATTGCCGTAGTCATTTTTTGCCTAGTCTCAGATAACAATAATTAAAAATAAATTAAAAAATTAATCCGGTTTATTCTGTCCAAAATCCGGAAAGCCCTCACTCGTCCACTCAAGGTGACGAACATAGGTATGGCGATTGGGGTCGGTGAGCGGTGTGCCCTGTAGTTCCAAATAATCGCGCGCATGATATACCAGAATGTCAGTTTGGCCATCATCCGCCAGGCTAAAGCTGTTGTGGCCGGGGCCGTAGCGTTTCAACTGCTCATTAGTACTGAAAATTGGCTGGGGTAATTTATGCCATGAGGCGGCATCCAATAAATTGGCATCAACATCGGCCCACAGCAAACCCATCGCATAGCGATGGTCCGTTGCGCTCGCCGAGAAGCTGATAAAAATTTTTCCGTTGCGTTCAATCACTGCCGCGCCTTCATTGACTTTATAACCTTGAATTTCCCACTCCAATTCCGGGCGCGAAATTTCCACTTCAAGTTCACCAACTTGCGTAGGCGAAACCAACGTGGAAATGTAGAGTGCAGAATTGAATTTTTCTTCCGGATCTTTTTGTGCCCACACCAAATAACGTTGGCCTTTGTGTTCGAAACTGGTGGCGTCGAGTGAGAAAGAATCGCGCGCTGTTTTTACTTTGCCCAATTCTTCCCATTCACCTTGCATGGGGTCGGCATTGCGATTAGCCAATACATGCATGCGGATCAAAAATGGTTTTTCTGCTTCGGCCGCGGCGAAATAGATGTACCAGGTATTATCGAAATAATGCAGTTCAGGCGCCCAAATATTGGCCCCCATTGCACCCGTTTCATGTTTGCGCCATACGGTTTTGGCGGTAGCGGTTTTTAATCCCGCGAGCGAATCGGCGCTGCGCAATTCAATGCGATCAAACTCCGGGGCTGAGGCGATAAAGTAATAATGGCCATCCGCCGTGCGATGAATAAAAGGGTCGGCACGCTGGGCGATAAATATGTCAGGCACGTCTGCTGGTGCGGCTGCATTGGGCACTGAAGGCCCTTTCTCCTTAGGTTTACAGGCTGATAACACCAGGGAAACAACCAGCAGCGGCAAAAATAACCCATACTTCGTACATGCTCCTCGCTCCTGCATCAGGTGGATAACCCGTCTTAACAGGAGTTAACTGTTATTATTTAAAGTTTAATATTATATTACATATTCTAAGAATTAGACCAAGTGAGAGAAACATGCCTTTATCCAAACTAACCTTTTTTTACGCTCGCGCGCTCGCTGTGGGTGCCCTACTCTGCTCCAGCCTTATCGCCCACGCCAAACAAGTCGACGTGCACGATCCGGTGATGACCCGTGAGGGCGACACCTGGTATCTGTTTAGCACCGGCCCCGGTATTACCATTTACAGCTCCAAGGATCGCGTGAATTGGAAATATTCCGACCGCGCTTTTGCGACCGAACCCACCTGGGCAAAAACCGTATCGCCGACATTTGATGGCCATCTCTGGGCGCCCGATATTATCCAACACAACAACCAATTTTATTTGTATTACTCGGTTTCAGCCTTTGGCAAAAACACTTCAGCGATCGGTGTGACGGTCAATAAAACGCTAAATCCAAAATCGCCGGATTATCGCTGGGAAGACAAAGGCATAGTGATTGAATCTGTCCCCAACCGTGATGCCTGGAATGCGATTGATCCCGCAATTATTGTCGATGAACAGGGCACCGCCTGGATGAGTTTCGGTTCTTTTTGGAGTGGATTAAAAATCTTCAAATTAAATGCTGACTGGACTCGCCCCGCAGAACCGCAGGTATGGCACAGCATTGCCAAACGCGACCAAGTGACCGCCAACAACGCAGGCACCAGCAGCAATGCAGGTCCCGGTGAAATTGAAGCACCGTTTATTTTGAAAAAAGGCGATTACTATTATTTGTTTGCGTCCTGGGGGCTGTGCTGCAAAGGCGCCAATTCAACTTACCATCTGGTCGTTGGTCGTTCTAAAAATGTAACAGGCCCGTATGTCGATCGCGCAGGCAAAGACATGAACGAAGGCGGCGGCAGCTTGTTGATCAAGGGCAATAAAAACTGGGTCGGCCTCGGCCACAATAGCGCCTACACGTGGGACGGAAAAGATTATCTGGTACTGCACGCCTATGAAACGGCTGATAAATATTTGCAGAAATTAAAAATCCTGAATATCCACTGGGATAAAGAGGGCTGGCCTCTGGTCGATGAAAAAGAATTGGATACTTACCAAAGCAAACGATTGAAATAATCTAAGCACCATCTGCGTTTACGCTTAACGGAATAAGCGTAAACAGATTCCCCCTCCAAAATACACTTCAATCTACATAACTTTTTGTTCATAACCCCTCCCGGTTATGAACATTCACTCTTTGTTTTAAAAACCTATTAACGCTAGGCTTTTTACAGAGCTTGGCGATTAGCATTTCATGCCAAAACACCAAACCACTCAACATACAGAGTAAAGGAGGCATCCTATGCAAACCCCTGATGTCCTGCGCGAAGAGCAAAGCGAAACTGCACGCGAACTGGTGGATTTATTGCGACTCGGACAAGCAATGGGTCGACGCTTGTGCAATGAAACCCACGGTGAAATGTACGACGACGTGCGCATGTTGATTTCACTACTACATCAAACCCGCGCGCTGGCTGATTTAATTGATGCAAAATTAAATAGCAGCGATCCCGTGGAAGAACTTATGGAGCGGCGCGAGCAGTATTCAGTACCACCGGCCGCATAATGATGCGCGCAGCTTTTTATGCTGCGCATCAGGATTAATCGCGCAATAGCCTCACGCCATAAATTCCACCCGCAATCGAGCCAGGTGCAGCAACAAATTTCAACGTGTATTTGCCATTCGCTTTTTTAGCGAGTGCTTGCGGAATAACATAATCGACGGTGAAAAATTCCTTCGCATTACCGGTGGATTCTACTTTTGCAATTACCACCCCATTCAATTGAATTTCAAACTTACGGCCGGCATCTATACCGGCATACGTAATTTGTAATGTCTTTGCTTCCTGTTTCTTATCATTCAATTCATAGCTGAACCAGGCACGGGTATGGCGCCAATGGCGTCCGTTATACAAACCAGCTTCACTCTGCTCGCCTTTATAAAAATGATCTGATTCCGGTTGCTGTTCGCCCGGTGCCACTTGGTCAATGGTTTTGGCCTGTAATTCCAGACGTGCTTTTTCATCTGCAGCCGCTTTTGCTCGCGCCTTTTCTACATCAGCCGCGGTAGTGTACGGCCAGTAAATGCTGTAACGCGATTCATGCAAACGGAAAAACGGAATCAATTCAACATGGGCCATTTGTTTGCCATTGATTAACCCTGATGCATCAAAGGTCAGCGGCTTTCCTGCCACCGGTTTTAATTTTTGGATAAAGTCTTGCGAGTTGCCTAATAGAAACGGTGCTGCTTCCAGCGGACACATTTGGCCGCTGGCTATATGCCCCATGCGCGAGTCATCGCCAAAGTAACTCAATTTTTCATTTGCAAACGGTTGGGTTTTGGCCGCAAGGACAATAGGGCCGTGCAGGATTGCATAATAGTTGGAACCATCAGGCATTTTTTCCAGCGTCGAGCGCATAGGCAAAGTCAATTCAACTTTGTCGCCTTTTTTCCAGCGGCGCTCAAGTGCGATAAATTCACCCGGCTGCTGCGTTACATCCACCGCTTTTCCATTCACACGCAGTGTTAATTTCCCGGCCTCTACCCAACCCGGATAGCGCACTTGCAAACGAAAGTGTGCAGATTTATCGATAGTAATAGTGGTATTTTCTGCATCGGGGAAGAGCGTGGTTTGCGTCAGCTTAATGCCCTGCTCCTTCCATTCCATGTGCGAGGGAATAAATAAATTAATAAAGACTTCCGGCAACTGTTTGGATTTTTTATCGCGCGCATAAATAAATTCGGCGTATTTGGATTGGCTTTCCAAACCTGAGCCAACGCAGCACCACATGCCGTCGTGCACTTGTGAATAGACGCGGTAGTGATTCGGGCGCATAGGTGTGAAATACACAAAGCCGCCAGTATTCGGGTTTTGTGAACCAAGGATATGGTTGTAGAGTGCGCGCTCATAATAATCCGCGTACTTCATTTCTGGATTAGATTGCTCGCCAGAGGAAAGATACAGCATCTCTGTCAGCTTGAGCATATTGTAGGTGTTGCAGGTTTCCGGCCCTTCCACCTCATTGATCATAGGTGCAAAGTCAGCGGTATCGTGGAAATGTTCTTTTACGCTATTACCACCAATCGCAACCGTGCGCTTGTCATGCACCGTTTGCCAGAAAAATTCCGCTGCTTTTTTCCATTCCTCATTGTTTGTTGCATCGGCGTAATGCTTAAAGCCAATGACCTTTGGAATCTGGGTATTGGCATGCAAGCCGGTGAGCTGATCTTGTGATTTTTCCAACGGCTGTAAAATTGCCTGATGGGAAAAGGCCTCGGCTAGCTTTAAATATTTTTTGTCACCGGTGATTGCCGCCACATCAACAAAAATTTCATTCATGCCACCGTGCTCGGTGCGCAGCATGGTTTGCATTTGTTCGGGCGATAAATTTTTAGTGAGCTCAATTGTCCAGTCAGACAATTTAACCAACATTTTTTTTGCATCTTTATTATCGGCATACCAATAAGCATCGCGCAGGCCGGCATAGATTTTATGGATGTTGTACCAGGGAACCCAGCGTTCATTGGTAGAAAAATTGTCGGCGCGGATATCTCCTTTGGCGATTTCATCCCACATTTTTTTACTGTCGGGAATACCACCAATGTAACCAGTGCCTAATTTGTCCTGGCATTTTTTCAATTCTGCCACCACGTAATTCAAGCGCTGCAGTACAGCCTTATCACCGGTCGAGGCATACATCAATGCAAGTGCAGAAACATAATGCCCCCCCATGTGTCCATCCAATCCTGTCGACTCCCAATTGCCGTAAGTCTCTTTAAACGGCAAACCAGCTTCGCGGCGAAATGGTGCCAGCAACTTTTCAGTATCCAGCGCCATCAAATAATCTTTGTTGGTATTTTGTGCTTGTAAAAAAGGGCTATCGAGTAATTGTACGTTGCGTAATGGAACCAACTCCAATGCAGCAGCTGGCAAACAACTCCAACTTGCGCACAATGCCAGTGCGCAATAAAACGTTTTTAACTTCATCGATAACCCCTTTCTTTAATTTCAGTAGTAACTATTGTGCTTGCAATGAGAACATTTGGTTGGTGGCGTTAGCAATACATTCCCATTGGTTCAGGTTTGCACCATCGGTAGTAGCTGCCGCTGAAATATCCAGGCATTTTTCACTGTTGCGATTCACAATGCGGTAGCGACCTGAACCTGCTGATTGAAACCGGAATTGTTGGGCATAATTGCTATAGGAATTCCACAGCATCAGATTCGCGCCATTCGCCGTTGAAAATGAATTCACATCAAATGCCAATCCCGGTGCACTCAGCGGTGAAATCTTATGCCAGATACCATCAATTGAAGTGATGGAAAATTTCTGGCAATTATTATTGAGCCAACTCCACTGGCGCAGGTTAGTGCCCGCCGCCGTTCCGCAATTTTCAACATCCAGTGATTTGCCTGAGTGCACAGGCGTAATGCGGTAATTACCATTGATACGCACATTGCTATCAGATTTGACAGAAAAATTCCGGCTCAATACCGGCCAACCATTGGAGAACGTCATTTGCAATAAATCCAAACGTGCAGGCCAACCGGTTGAGGTGGTGCCATCGTAATAATGGATTGATGCCAAATGCTGGCCGTTGTTGTAGTAATAACCAAAGTGGCCTGGGCCTATATATTTTCCATCGGTCATCAACACGGTGCTACCACCATAATTCCATAAGCTCACACCGTTTTTATCCAAAAATGGACCCGTTGGGCTGGTGGAGCGACCAGTCACTATGTAGTAGTCGCTGGTTTTTCCCTGGCAACATTCGCCGAGGTTTACAAACATATAGTAATAACCATTGATGTATTTCACCTGGGCCGCTTCGTATTCATGCCACGCGTAATTATTGCCAACTACCGGGTAACGCGTGGAATTTAATAATTTTCCGGTGGACGGATTTATTTGGCGAACAAAAATTCCTGCGTAGTGCGAGCCGTATACCATCCACACATTATTTTGTGCATCACGATACAAACCTGCATCGATTGCATTCACTGGTTGGCCACCTAAAGTGCCTTCATCAATAGTGGAGACCACCATACCTAAATCAGTCCAGTTGGGATTATTGAGCGAGTTGGTCACCATCACCCCAATGGCAGAACGCATTCCGGATGTTGCCGAAAATGCGGAGTAATACAAATAATATTTACCATTCATTTCAATTAAATCGGGCGCCCAAAAATTGCCATCGAACCCGGGCACCTTGCTGTTGATCCAGCTGGGAAATGTATTGGCTGGAATGGGCGACGGACCACGCTGCCAATTCACCAAATCGGTTGAGTAAAGGGCATTGATCGGAAAATTACTGGCGCCGCCACCGGTGCCGAATGTCCAATAGGTATTACCTTCTTTGATAATGGTGGATGGATCGTGAATATCTGTAGTGCCATTGATGGTGATAGCTGCAGTATGAAAACTGCAAAAAAAGGAAAAAGCCACTAACGGAAAAGCAACAACACGTTTTAACAAGCGAATGAAGTTACACATAGATAAATCCCTCAGTTATTAATTATTGTCGACGGTACAAAAAAAATGAGTTCCGACCGCAAGGAGGGAACTCAACAGCAAAAGCCAATGAATGGCTTTTATGAGTTTGTTTAAAACACTTAACAAAAAACGGTTAAGTGTTTTAAACAGAGGCGAGGTAAAAATTAGAAAGAATAACGCGCGCCCAATGCGAAGGTACGGCTATACAGTGCTGAGTTTGAATTAAACAGTAACGGATCCTGATAGTAAGATTGATACACTTCGTTGGTTAAGTTAGTGCCATCAAGTGTCAACGTCAGATTATCTGTTACGTCGTAGCTAACTTGCAGATCCAGACTGGTTTCTGCCTTACGGTAAATACCCAATGGGTTTGCAAATGCAGCAGCTTCATAACTGTTCAGGAAGTCATCACGCCATACATAGGACAAACGCGTGCTGAAAGTGTCTCTTTCATATGCCAGAACTGCACTATATGATGTATCAGATACACCGAACATATCACGAGTTACCCAGCTCACAATTTCGCCTTGATCGTTCGCCGTTGGAATATCTTGTGAAGAGTCCAATGCGGTGTAACTAAATTGAACACCGAGACCGTCCAATGCACCAGGTAAATAATCCGGGAAATAGGTGAATCCAACTTCCAGACCTTCCAATTCCCCATTAGATGCATTCAACGGTTGGCTAATAATATAGTTTTCACCTTCATGCACAATTTGGCGACGGAAATCGATGACGATACCTTCGATATCACGCTTGAAGTAAGTACCGTACAAGGAGCTACCCTCTGCGAAATACCACTCTAATGAAAGGTCTATATTTTTGGATTCCACTGGATCCAAATCCGGGTTGCCACCACTCGCAGTACCGTAACCTTTATTGGTCAAATCTTCGGTGTAAATGATATTGGCATTCAGCTGACCAAAGTCTGGGCGACGCAAAGTTTCGGTGTATGCCAAACGCAGCATCAAATCATCAGTGAAGTGATAACGAACCATTGCACTTGGCAATACAGCTGACGTTGAAGCATCTGCATATGTGCGAGGATGGCTCGCAGTAGCCAAATCAACAAACGTCATATCAGTTGCAGAGCCACTGTAACGGGCACCGATTTGACCATCAAGAGTACGACCCGCCACTTCAGTTGCGAAATCAGCTTGTAAATAGGCGTTGTAAGTGTCTTCTTCGATTGAGAAGAACAAATCAACAGGTTGTCTCGATAGTGAAGTAATACCATCTGCAGCAACGGTATCGTTTGTGTAGTTGCTGCGCATCAATTCAGCATTGCTGCTCAACCAACTGCCGTTAGGTACAAACCATGTGGTTGGAACATCTGATTCACCATCAAAGAAACCACTATTGATGTGCTCAATGCCACTGTAATTACTAAATGCACAATCGACAAAACACCAACCATTTTGGTTGTTGTATGAGTCATCGGCACTGCGCTGATCGAAGCGCGCTCCAAATTCCACTTTAGTGAAGAATCCACCATCAAGATTCCACGCGCCGTCTGCAGTCCAAGTGAGCGATTCGCCTACGTATTCACCGTGATTATCGTAGAGAGTTCCCATCGTCCAACGAGAACTGTCGGTTAAATCTCGAACCTGATAATTCACATTACCGTACGTTAATTCGCCGTTTGCTGCTTGCTCAATAACGGTCCACGAAGGAATTCCACTACCGGAATTAAAGTCAACAGCTATATCGCCGCGAGTGTCAGCACGCATTGCTATGAAGTTGGTGTCGTATTCAGACTTTTGATAAACCAATTCTGAACGCAATTCCAGATTGTCAGTCAGATCCCACTTACCTCCAAGCGCATACACCCAACTGTCCGTTTCGCTTTCGGTGTAGTCGCCAGAAGAAAACATGGCTGTGTCACCCACTACACGCTCTTTAATTACGTTAGTGCCTTCATACAACTCAGGTGCCGGCTTGTCAGCAAGATCCCACCAAGCATCAACGTATCCGAACAACAAGTTATTAAATGACTCGTTGCGGTAGCCGTTGTAAAACACTTCAAATAAATATTCTGAAGTATCGTTGGGTGCAAATTGGAAGGAGACGTTTGCTGCTGGACGCTCACGCTTACCCGTAAAGTCATTTTGGAACACAGCATCGCGAGAAAGGTAATACTCACCTTCCACACCATTAAAATCCAACGTAGAGCCAGCGGCAGTTGGCAAACCATTTTCCAAACCAGGCGTCCAGATGTTCGTATCGAAAATGCGATCCAACGTGTTGTATGTACCTACTGGTTCAGCAGCGAAAGGTACTGCCGCACCAGCAGCAACGTTTTGATCGCGATAGTTTGTTTCTACGTAAGAAATGTTGAACAAAGCTCCAAATTCACCGGCACTGGTGTCCCAGCGATTGGAAAACAATGCAGACAAGTTCGGATCGGTTTTATCTGATGCTTCTTGCTGAATTGCACGACCAGCCAAGACTACTTTTGAGCCAGAGAAATCAAACGGACGCTGGGTTTTGATATCAATTTGACCCGCGATACCTGCCTCAATATTGCTCGCTGAACGTGTTTTATAAACGTCGACTTGTTTTAAAAGACTGGCAGGAATATCTGCAAGCGAAACAGAACGACCTGTTCCGGTGAAAATAGTACGGCCGTTTACGGTTGTAGAAACATCTGTCAAACCACGAATAGCAACGCCGGTTACTTCGCCTGAACCGCGGTTAGTAACCTGAACACCTGGAACACGTTGCAATGCTTCAACCACGTTGTTGTCAGGGAATTTACCAATATCTTCTGCAACAATCGCATCTACGATTTGAGTATTTTCGCGTTTTACATCAACAGCTTTAGCCATAGATGCACGAATACCAGTAACAATAATTTCTTCGACTTGATCTTCTTGTGCTACTACTGCAGTTGATGCGCCCAATGCGGCGATCATTGCAATAGATAAGCTGAGTGTTTTTTTCTGGAACATGAGGCTCTCCCCGGGGTGGTCGCT
>DATIGS010000318.1:0-3967 GCA_035481425.1 Cellvibrio sp.
AGGAGATTGTGCAGCATCTTTTTTCGTCGCTACCACCACAAGCAACCAGGGACGCCGCCAAGAGCGTAATCAGTGACATATTTTTTAACATTTTTATAACTCCTGAAATTGGATGCGCTCCTGCAGAGCTGCATCCGGCTAGAACTTTATTGTTAGTGTTTCTGTGTATTTCGAGCCAGAAATGGCAAGTGACTGATTTTCTATAGTTATTGGGTGTGTGCTGACGCTGCATACTTGTGTACTAGCGGCTAAATCAACATAGCACACAAATGTTCTTTGTGACTATAAGGTGAAAATGTTTTTTTAGGCGAAAGCTGGTGTGATGATTGTGGCGACAAGAGGGGGGGGAGAAATGAAACACCAAGGCTTGGAGCAAGCCTTGGTGGTTAGTTGTAAGCGAAGGAGTTAAAACGCAGTGACTGGATTATTGCCGGGGCTTATTGCCAGTTCATCAAGGCTTTTAGCTGCGGTGCCAGATCTTTTGCCATAGCGGCGTGCTGCGCTTTGGTGGGGTGGGCATCCTGTGCGTCGCCGGGATAATGGGAGGAGGTAAATTGGTGTACACGCGAATCGTTCACGCGCGAAATGGCTTCGCGGATATAGTCGATGAGCGCGGCTTTTTTATCGCCATTAAGAATGGCGCCCTCGGTGAGTGCGATCTGTGCTTTCGGATGGTCGATCAATAATTTGTTGATAAATTTTACATAGGCCGTGACATAGGCTTCGCGCGGCGGGATGCCCTGGCTGAAATCATTGGTACCTATGGCGCTGACAATCACATCCGGTTGGTATTGGGTGTGGTCCCATTTCATCGCGGGATCTGTATCGCCCACCGCAAATTCATAAAACTCGGGCAGGTTGGCGTCGTCGGTTTTGCCATTCCAGCTGCGCACCAGGCCGCGCCCGCCCCAGCACACCAAATTTACCTGTGCGTAGAGCATCTGCGCGGTGAGCATGCCGTAGGATTCACGCGCATTCCACCAGCGGGTGTTTTTCTCTTCCCCGGCGACGCGGTCAATTGCTTCACCGCAGGTGACTGAATCGCCCAGGATTAATAATTTGCGTTTGGATAGGAGCGGCATGGGTAAAAACTTTTCCCCTGTGAGGGTGAAGTTTTGCAGGCTGACGCTGCCGTGCCAGTTTTCCGAGCGATGCACCAGCTCGACCGTATGTTTGTCGCTGGCAGGAAAGGAGAAGAGCTCGATCTGGGTAGGTTCGCGGCTGATTTTAATCGCCTTGGCCGGTCCGCCGTCGACAATCACATCCACCCAGGAGTTGCCCGCCGAGCTGTGCAGTTTGGCCGATAGGCTGGTACCTACCACCTCGGTTTTAAAACTCACGCCGGGAAAACCAAATGTCAGGCTCTGGTCGCTATTGGTATGGGTGCGGCCCATGCGGGCGATATGGGTGTCGGTGGCGGGGATGGTAATCACAGCAGCATCCTGTGGTGGTGTGGAGCTGCAGCCGGATAAAACAGCAGCAGAAAAGAACAGTGCGCAGGCAAAAAAATGGGGTTTCATTAATGCAAGCTCCGTGCGGTAGTGACGCGGCGAGCCAGGTGCCCGCCGCCATGAATAATTAGTGCAGCAGCGCGTGTATGTCCGGTGTCATTGCCGCTGCCCATATTTGATAGCCTTTGGCCGTGGGATGGAGAAAGTCGGCCATGATGTCGGGTGAAATACTGCCATCTTTTTGCACTAACAAGGGACCATAGTCTTTAAAGAAAATGGTTTTGTTATTGCCCAGTTTGGCGATGGTTTGGTTGAGCTTTTTGATGGTGGCGCGATTGGGTGAGGTAGGAGCCTGATCAAACGGAAACACCGCGTTCAATAGGATTTTGCTGTTCGGCCAAGCCAATTGAAGTTGTTGCACTACGCGGGTGACACCATCGGCTGCTTGCGCTGCAGATTCTTGCAGGGCGCCAACATTATTGGTGCCGATCAACAGCACAATCAGCTTCGGTTGCAAATTGCCGACCGCGCCGTGTTGCAAGCGCCAGAGCACGTTGCCGGTGTTATCGCCACCGATACCAAAGTTGGCGGCATTGAGCGGCTTGAAATTTTGCTCCCATATAGCCCAGTCCCAACCTGCGGTAATTGAATCGCCAACGAACAATACATCGACCTGGTCGTATTGCGCGGCGAGCACATCTTCGGCATGCATTTTTTCCCAGGTTTTGATCGACATCCAATCATAGTCAACCGCGCGCTTGGTGGGGGTGATGCCGAGGGAGGGTGAAGACGAATCAGCGGAGGCCAACGGGGCGCAAACATTCAGAATCAGGCCGAGGCCAAGGGGGAAAATTATTTTATGCAGCTTCATAGGATAGGTCCTGCAGAGTAGGTGGAGTTGCATCGCCTTCAGTGAGTGCGCTGCAAAGTTCTATGCTTGCTGTGTTTTTTATGCTTGCTGTATTGTTATTGGGGTCGTGTGTCGGCACACGTGTTGTTTTACTGGTTAGGATTTTAGTGTCTCAAGCTTAGCCGCTCGTTTTGCAGATTCAAACTTTGTACGCCGGCGAGATTTAAAATTAAATCGAGCAATTCATCCCAGGGTTCCGCATTGCGCATCCCTTTGACGGCTTTGTCGATGCCATTTGCTTTACGCAACAATTGTTGCAGTTGCGCCGGTTTTAAGCGGCGCAGCGCGGCTTGCACCAGCGGTTGGCGTTTATCCCATACACCCGCTTGTTTTGCGGCCCATTCAAAATGTTTGCCCTGCGCAACCGCTTGCGAAATTTGCACTAGCGCGCGAATTTCCCGTGTGACGGCCCAGAGAATATTGATCGGTTCAGTGCCTTCGGTTTTTAAACCTTGCAGCGTGCGCACGGCCGCGCGCGCATCGCCGTGCAGCGCTTTATCCGTCAAGCCAAATACGTCGTAACGCGCGCTGTCCGCAACGACCGAAGCCATTAATTCATAGCTGATGCGATTGTCGGTAGTAAGCAGTTTTAATTTTTCAATTTCCTGTGCGGCGGCAAGCAAGTTGCCTTCAATGCGCGAGGCGAGCAAATCAATCGCATCGCTATCGGCATGCAAACCGGATTGCTGCAGACGCACGCCAATCCAGCGCGGCAATTGTGCGGGGCTGATTGGCCAAATCTGGATGTGTTGGCCGGCATCTTCAATGGCTTTAAACCATTTACTTTTTTGTGTGGCGCCATCAAGTTTTTCGGTGACAATCAGCAGCACATTATCGGGTGCGGGCGACTGCGCATATTCCTGCAATACCTTGCCACCCTTATCGCCCGGTTTGCCCGATGGCATACGTACTTCGATAATTTTTTTTTCCGCAAAAAGCGAGAGGCTGTTGGCAGCAGCGAGCAATTGGCCCCAGTCGAAACTGTTATCCACATGGTACAGCTCGCGCTCGCCGAAACCATTTTTGCGCGCAGCGGCGCGGATTTGGTCGCAGCACTCCTGAATCAATAATGGTTCATCACCCGAGACCAAATAGATCGGCGCCAATTGTTTGGTGAGTGCAGCTCCTAACTGTTCGGCGCGCAGCTTGGGCATGTTCAGCGCGCCGGAGTGGACGGAGTAGTGGTGGTCGGAGCGGTGGTAGTCGGAACAGTGCTAGCCGGAGCTACAGGCATAGGGCTTGCGTTGAGTTTTTTCAGGCGGCGCAACACGGTTTGTGCAAGGTCGCGACGCATTTCTTGCAGTACCAGTTCCTCTTCCTGCGCGGCGCTATTCACATTGTTCACGTTGAAGTTGTAGGTGCGTGAAACGCGCGCGCTGGTATCGCGCGGGGTGATGATAGTACCGGCTTTTTCGATGCTGTAATTCACGCGCAGGGTGAGTTCATAGGCGCTGGTGAGTGCATCGCTGCCGACACCAGCAGTGCGGCGGTCGATCAGTTCAGGCCCCATGCTGAGTGTGAGCGCACCGGGTTTGGCGGTTTTGATTTCAGTGATCTTGTAGCCGGGCAGGGACTCGCGCAGCGAATTCATCAGCGGGCTGTGGTT
>DATIGS010000319.1:0-4656 GCA_035481425.1 Cellvibrio sp.
TGTTTGGTTTTTCACTACTTCAACTGCGCCCAACAATTCGGCCGGAAAATCTTCATAGCTCAGGCCACCCCAGGGGTTCGCACTGAATGCATCGCGGCCGTTAATTTCCGAACGCACACGATCAAGACCGCGCACCAATACGCCGGTACCTTCATCAGCATAATGTTTTGGGTCACTGGAGGATGCAAAGCGCTCGATGGTGACACCCGGGACACGCTGCAACGCTTCGGTAACGGATTTATCCGGCAATGCGCCAATATCGGCGGAGGTAATTACGTCCTTCACCGTATCCGCGTTACGCTTTAATTCCTGCGCGGTATTCAGGTTGCTGCGCATACCGGTTACCACAACCTCTTCCAGATTTTCACCTGACGATTCAGTCTGCGCAAAAGCAGGAACACTCATTGCCATAATTGAAACAGCCAGCAACGATTTTTTAAATCGCTTACCGGAGGTTTCCGTCATTTTGTTTTTACTAAACATATCCAACCCCTTAGTTGTTTTCTCTCGTATTAAATTCATGCTACGCATCTCTGGCTAAGACCCTGCGTTACTTATTGAGCATTCCTTTTACTGCGCTTTTACTACTTTGAACTGCCGATGAACGCATCACCCCAACACCAAAAATAAAAATAAGCCTTGGATAAAGCGCTCACGCACAAATTATTAAAAACGAAGCTAAATTCGAATTTAACATTCACTTTTTTGCGATTCCATATCCAAAAAAAACTCGAACCATGCTTTACCAAAAGTCGAACCTGTCGCAAAACCAGTGATAACAACATCAATAAAATGAATATCACCCTTAAAAACAAAATAAAAAACAAAACAGGAAACAAAAAACTTTTTCCGCCGTTTTATTCAGGCAAGTGTTGCTGCCGATAAAGGCTCGGCGTAACGCCTACGGTTTTCTTAAACGCCTGGTTAAATACGGATTTACTATTGAATCCGCAGCTTTTCATAATTTCGCTGATTGGCTTTTGGCGCAGCTCCGCATCTGCCAGACGCTTTTTAGCCTCAGCTACCCTATAGGTACTGATCAATTCAAAAAAATTCATCTGCATTTTGCTGTTGATCGTGCACGACAATAATTTTGGGGAAACATTTAACTTGATAGCCAAACGCTCCACCGTTATATGCGGCTCAAGATAAGGTTTGTTGTGCTGCATAAACTCCGTCAGCTTTTCTACCAATTGTTGCTGGGGCTCTTCTGGCGATGGCTCTGGTGCAGCACTGTGTTCTGTTTCGATAGTTGAAAAGTGATTAGCGTTCTTCAACAAATAAACCACGATCAGGCTCACGCACATCAACACTACAGCCAATGCATCGCGCACATGAATATTCCAATACAACAAGGTATCAATGGTGCACAGGGTGCCTAAAAAAAAGAACAGTGCTACAAGGCACCAATAGATGGGCTTAATCGGCTCCTGCCGCGAAAAAAATAGCAGGCACGCGAGAGCCAATGCGAGAACGCCACTGAGAAACAGCGACATGTCTTTGATATTAAACAGGGCTACTTCAACCATATCAGTTTACCGATAGCGCAGGTCATCATAGATAACGTATTTGTATTTAACGCAGTGATAACCTGTGCTTACGCGCTGCTTTATAGGTTGATCCCAACCACTATTTTGCGAGCTGTGCGTGTGCACCTGATCCTGAGGTTATTGCTTCTGCGCCCCTTAAATTATTCTTCGTCACCTGAACCAAAAGACTCGCTTTTGGCGCTCCAAACTTACAATCATATGGACAACGTTGTCAATCGCGTTTGCAATTTTCCCGACCAACGCAGGGTGTGGTCAGGGTGTATTAAACGATTGCAGGATTTTTTCCAACGAAGAGGTTGCTACTACCAATTCCTGATCCAACATTTGCGCCTGCTGAATCAATTCCTTTGCCTTATTTTGCTCGCGCACTGCTAGCACAGATGTTCTTACACGTGTATCCAGCAAGGCCATACTGGTACGCGCAACTGCATCGACTTTATCTGCAAGTGACTTCCACTCGGGATGCAATTCCAGCAGCGGCTGCAATGCGGCACGATTATCTATCCAGCGCTGCAATTCTGCTTTCAACGCTGAATATTCCGCATTCATTTGCGGATTCACCAGCCAGGCTTCCAGGCGCTGGTTAAATTGCCATAAATATTCACTGTCAGCAGGCAGTGCATCCGCCAAACGATTGAGCGGATCTGCTTTTGAATAACTTTCGTGCGCTGATTTTTCATGTTGCCGATGATAGTAATGTGCTGGCTCTAACAGTTCGGCAAGCAATTTCAGCGCGGTTACTCTCAGGGCACTATTCCGTTGATTACCCTTGTCAGTTTGGATTCCTGCCAATTTTTGCAGCGCATTTTCTTGCTGCTGCCGGTGCAATAAACCCACCGATTTTTCTGCCCAGATTTCTGTTGCATGTGCGCGCACACGCATACTCTTTTCATCTTGCAAATCCCGCGCCGACCAGAGCCGTTCTGCAACAATAAATGCGCGCGGCCACAAACGCAGGTCAATACTCTGCTCGTCCACAATTTCAGCCCAGAGTGCCGCTTCGCCCCCCAGAATTAATGCCTCTTGTTGTGCACTCAAATGTGCCACTGGCTCCGTTTTTGGTAACTGTTTTTGTGCATGTTTCCGTGACATATTTTGCGAAGTGTTTTGTGAAAACTTTTGCGTTAATTTTTGTTCATTCTGTAAAGAAAAGTTAGCATTTATTTTTTCACCAGAAAGGACATAAGGCGTGTTTCCGACCTGCGCCCTGCCATGCACTTTATTTCCCGCAAACGTTACTTGAAATTCAACCGGTCCCATCCAGGTGTCTAACGAAAATTGTGCAGTATTTTTTGTGTAATCCTTAAGCAATACTTCGCGGCGCGATTTTCCGGTGAAATCGATAAACGCCTGAGTAATGTTTTTATCCTCGCCTACAAAAGTAAATGTGCCTGTAACAGCACTTCCCCGCTTACGCGGCAACTCAAAGCGCCAGCTATCAACTGTTTCATTTTTGGTAATCTCATCGACCACCAGGGGTTTTGGTGGAATGGGATCATTGCGATAGTGGTAATCCGGATATTGCGGCTGATCCAGATAAAAACCGGTTGATAAAATCGCCTGGAATCCATGACTCACTGCATCGCTTACTCCATCGGGCCCGCGCCATGAATGGATGACAATATCCTTGGGTAAATTTTTATGTTGGATTTCATCCCACCCAATCATTTTTCGCTCGTGTTTAGCCAAAATTTTCTGTAAGCGCTGATTAAAATAGGCTTGGAGTGCGCGATGATCTTTTAAGCCCTGCGCCTGCATAAATGCCTGGATCGATGGATTGGTATTCCAATGTTCCGGATCAACCTCGTCGCCACCTATGTGAATATATTCAAACGGAAATAATTCGGTTACTTCCGCAATAATCGCCTCAACAAATTTATATACCTCTTCATTCGCAGGATTTAATGTCGGCTTATGTACGCCCCAGCGATACTCCATCGCATAGGGGCCGGGTGCCGACATTAATTGCGGGTAGGCAACAGCGATAGCGCTGGCATGGCCGGGCATATCAATTTCTGGCAATACCTGTATTCCGCGTTCGCGCGCATAAGCAACGATTTCACGAATTTGTTTGCGCGTGTAGTAATCACCATCGGAGGCTAACTTATGCAATTTAGGATAGCTTTTTGTTTCCAAACGCCAGCCTTGGTCATCGGTTAAATGCCAGTGAAAAATATTGTATTTGGCTGCGGCCATCGCATCTATCTGGCGTTTGATGGTTGCAACAGAAAAGAAATGCCGCGATGTATCCAATAACAAGCCGCGCCATTTAAAGCGTGGATAATCATTAATCGCCACCAATGGCAATGCGATTTGCGCATCGGTGCCAATCAATTGCAATAGCGTTTCCAACCCGCGCTCTATACCTAACCACTGGGGTGCACTCAATTCAATTTTGTCGGCACTGATGTGCAGTTGATAGGCTTCATTCCAATCGTTCACCTTGCTGGACATTGCGCTGGATACTGAAGCTTCATCACTTACACGAATGACTAACTGCGCTTTGGCAGCCGAGGTTTTTTTCAATCGCACTGATTGGCCGGTCTGCTTTTTAATTCGCTGACTTAATGCCTGCATGTGTTTTTTTATGACAACGTTGTTCTTTGAATCCGAAAAAAAGCCAAGCGAATTGCCAACAATAAATTGCCCTGGTTGCTGTGCCAGTTGTTGCGGATAAGGCATTAATGGCAATTGCTCCGCAGGGGCATTCGCCCACGCAGAGCGATTAGCCAAAACAGAAGCAAGCAAACAGGTAATTAGCAATAGCGCTTTAGTCATAGAATATTTTTCTTATGGGTTAAGATTTTTTGTAGGCCACACAATCCACTTCTACTTTGCAGTCCACCACCATGCTGGATACTACGCATGCACGCGCGGGGGGATTTGCGCCGAAATATTCCATGAAGACACGATTGAACGACATAAAATCGCGCGGGTCATCGAGCCATACACCGCAGCGCACAACATCTTCGGGGCCGTAACCGGCTTCGGCTAAAATGGCCAACACGTTTTTAATTGCTTGATGCGACTGCGCAACTATTCCGCCGTCGATCACTTCACCGTTGACCATGGGTACCTGGCCGGATACGTACAACCAACCATCGGC
>DATIGS010000320.1:0-5050 GCA_035481425.1 Cellvibrio sp.
CGCCTTCGTGATTGCCTTTAATCGGGTTGGTGTGGCTGATACTTACCCGCAGGGCAGTGGAAATAAAATCGCGCAGGCGAATATAAAAGCGATTGTTACTTGCGTAGAGGATGCTGACGTGGAAGGCGATATCCGCTTCCAGGTCTTCCTTGCTATTGCCTTCGGCTTTGCGCATGCCTTCGAGTGCTTTCTCAATATTGTCCAGTGCGGTCTGGTCAGCATAGCGCGCAGCGAGGGCGGCGGCTTCGGGTTCAATGGCTATCCGCACTTGCAGGAATTCTTTCAATACGTGCAATGATGGCTTGCTTTCCAGTACCCAACGCAGCAGGTCAGGGTCAAATATATTCCATTGGTCTTCCGGCAAAATGCGAATGCCTTGACGCGGTTTACTGGAGATTAATCCTTTGGCGGAGAGCATTTTTACCGCTTCGCGTACCGCGCTGCGGCTTACACCAAATTTTTCACAGAGTTCTGCTTCAGTAGGGAGGCTGTCATCCAGAAATTCACCACAAATAATTGTGCGCCCCAGCTCTTGTACCATACGTTGCGATAGGTTGAAGTTGCGGTCGAGAATAGCCATTGTTCTTATTCATCCAAAAAAAAGCAAAAGATGGGCGAAGATTAACGATTTGGCGTTAATAATACAATCTGAGAATTGCGCGGACGGTTAAATGATGGGCCATTTTCAGCGCTTTTAACGCGCGGCTTCGGATCTGTTTAAGCGACTGCCCTCCATGCACTTATGAAGGGCAGTCGTGAGCTGTTAATGCGATTGCTTTTCTTTCTTATCGTAAAAATCCTTTAATACATAAAATGCTTTTTTCTTCACCCCTTCGTTGGAGTAGACGCCCTTGCGATTGAAGTCGTCTTGAATTCCATCCAGCAGGCGACGGGGCGAACGAAAGTCAGCGAGGATCCAGGGCGAGGTGCCGACAAATCCATCGATTTTATCGAGCATGCCTAAGCTCTTTTTGTAGAGATTTTCCTGGAACTCCTCGGTAAAGATTGTATTCACATCACCGTGATAACCCTGCTTGGCGCCGCCCCCAAATTCGCTGATAAACACTGGTTTGTTGTAGTGGATTTCCCAAGTCACTTTGTCAGCTTTCTCCGGTAAGCCATCGTACCAGCCGATGTATTGGTTAAAGCTCACCATATCGACAATCTCGGCCAGCGGGTCTTCGACAACGGCAACCATGGGGTTGTCGCTGCGGTAATGTTTTTCCATCGCCGCGCTGAGCAGACGGGTGCTATCCAGTTCGCGCGCTTTTTTTGCGAGGCGGCCAAGGAATTGATTGCGCGCTTCTGATACCGGCGTTTCATTTGCGAGCGACCAGATAATTACCGCCGCGCGATTTTTATCGCGTTCAATCATTGCGCTTAATTGCGTCTCGGCATTTTTATAGGTGTCTTCATTTTTCCAGTTGATGGTCCAATACACCGGAATTTCTGACCAGACTAGCAAACCCATTTGATGCGCAAGCCGCACCATATCTTCATTGTGCGGATAGTGGGCGAGACGCACAAAGTTTGCGTTCAATTCTTTCGCCCAACCCAATAACGTTTTTGCTTCCTGCGCATTGCTTACACGGCCACCGCCATCAGCAGAATATTCTTCGTGCACTGAAATGCCGCGCAAGAACAGCGGTTTACCATTCAGTAAAACCTGTTTGCCTTGGGTGGCAATGGTGCGCAGGCCAATAGTGTCGGTGAGCCTATCCTTACCGCTGCTGATTTGTATGGCGTAGAGTTTAGGGCTTTCCGGCGACCAGAGCTGCGCATCGGGAACGGCGAATGAGAAAGTAGCATTGCCATCTTTATTGGCGACCAATGTTTGTTGGATATTTAATTCGGGTAAACGCAGCTGGATTTTTTCACCGCCTTTTGCACCATCCAATAACACTGAACCGCTAACCATTTTTTTATCCAGTGAGCTGAGCGCAATTTTGTAATCGCGAATAAAAATCGCCGGTACATTGATCAGTTTTACATCGCGGGTGATGCCACCGTAATTCCACCAGTCGGTATTGAGTGTAGGAACTGCATCGGCGTGGCGTTTGTTATCCGCTTTAACAATCAGCGAGTTGCCTTTGCTTTTTAGTTTTCCAGTCACTTCGTAGTGGAAGGGGGTAAAACCGCCGACGTGCACACCGAGTTTTTTACCGTTTAAATACACATCTGCTCGATAGTTAATTGCGCCGAAATAAATAAACTGACGATCTGTTTTGTTCGCGTCGGGCGCATCGAATTTTTTGCGATACCACACACTGCCTTCGTAGTAATACAATTTTTCTTTCTGCGTATTCCAATCGCCGGGCACTTGCAATGTATCGGCCTTATCAAAATCGTATTCGATTAAATCTGCCGGTGTTTTTTGTTTTGAATCGGTAAAAAATGCGTTTACCGAAGGATTTTCCTGCTGGTCAAACGGCTCGTAGCGATAGTTGTAATAACCGTTTTCGTACGGGTCGACGATGATTTTCCATTCGCCGTTTAATGAGGTGGCATCGCGCGTATAGGCTTGCAAAGGTTGTTCGGCTGCGGAGAGATTAGCGCTGGCCATCAATAAACTGGCGGCACAAATCCAGCGTGTGATTAATCGCTTCATAGTTATTTCTCTTGTGTGCGGTTGTTTAATTTTTTATTCGCCCGTCTGTGCGAGCTGATTGTCAGGATGCTTTCGATTTAGTCCCCAATTGCGCACTTTCTCCATATACAAATACACCACCGGTGTAGTGAACAGGGTGAGCAATTGGCTGACGGCGAGGCCGCCGATGATGGTGATGCCAAGTGGGGTGCGCAGTTCGGAACCTTCGTTGAAGCTGAGGATGAGTGGCAGTGCGCCGAGTAAACCGGCGAGGTTGGTCATCATGATCGGACGCAGGCGCAGGAGCGCGGCCTGGTAGATAGAGTCGCGCGAGGACAAGCCCTCTTTCCGTTCCAGATCCAAGGCAAAGTCGATCATCAGGATCGCGTTTTTCATCACAATTCCGATCAACAAAAATAACCCGAGCATGGCAATCAGGCTGAAGGGAGTATCGCTCAGGCGCAGCGCGAGTAGCGCGCCGATTCCTGCGGAGGGAAGGGTGGATAAAATTGTCAGCGGATGAATACTGCTCTCATACAAAATCCCGAGGATTAGATAAACCGCGAGCAATACGCAGGCGATAAGCACCGCCGGATCCTGCGCCATGCCGGGTACGCTTGGCCCCCAGCCGGGTCGGCTGCTGCCAGCGGGTGCGAGATAGACTTCCTTGGGTACCATCAACTCGGCGATTTTGGTTTCGATCGCCGTGCGCGCCTGCTCTTCGGTGTAGTTTTCCGCAACGCCGTAGCCGATGCTTTCGGAGGCAAATTGGTTGCTGTGGCGCACGCGGTCTTCTGCCAGGCCGTAGCCGAAGCTGGCGAAGGTCGAGAGCGGGACGCGCTTGCCATCCGCCGTGATGACTTGCAGTTGCTCCAATACTGCCGGTGTTGCGGTAAAGCCGGGCTCCAGTTCCATCACTACGCGATACTGGTTCATCTCCTCGTACATGGTGGAGACCTGGCGCTGGGAGAAGGAGTTGTTGAGCATGCTCGCGACCGTATTCATATTCACGCCCAAACGCTGCGCGGCTTCGCGGTCGATGGTGAGTACCACTTGCTGGGTGCCTTCTTCCTTAACCCCGTCGATCTCGGTCAGCTCGGGCATTTCCTGCATGGCGGTGGTGATTTTGGCGGCCCATTTGTGCAGCAGTTTCAAGTCATCCGCGAGCAGCATGAGTTCCTGTTCGCTGCGGCTAAAGGGCGACGACAGGCGAATATCCTGGTCCGGGCCGATCATCAGCATAGCGCCGGGGATCGTGGGAAGGTTGCGCCTCAGGCGGTCAGTGACTTCGTGAACCGACACGCCGCGCTCCGCCATCGGTTTGAGGCTGATGCGCATCCACGCATTACTCACGCCGGTGCCGCCGCCGGTCGCACCGAATACGTCTTCAACCGCCGGGTCGGCCAACAGCACCTCGCGGAACTGCTGGATTTTGGGCTGCATAATTTGGAACGAAAAACCGTCATCGCCGCGCACAAAACCGGTCATTTGGCCGGTGTCCTGCTCGGGCAGCATGATTTTTGGAATGGCGACGTAAAGGTAAATATTCAGGCCGATAACGCCAGCGAGTATCAGCATCACGATCCGGCTATGGCGCAGTGCCCAGGCCAGGGCGATGGAATAGGCGTGTTTGATGTCCTCAAAGATGCCGGTTTTCGTCTCTTTTTTCTGCTCTTTCCTGAGCAGTTGGGCGCAGAGTGCAGGGGTGAGGCTGAGGGATACCGCGAGCGAAATAACCATCGCCGCTGCGAGGGTAATGGAGAACTCGCGGAACAGTTTTTCGACTATGCCGCCCATCAGCAGGATCGAGATAAATACCACTACCAGCGTGATGTTCATCGCCAGCAGGGTAAAACCCACTTCGCGCGTACCTTCAATCGCCGCCTTAAACGGCGGCACCCCGCGCTCAATGTGGCGTTTGATGTTCTCCAACACCACTATGGCATCGTCCACCACCAGCCCCGCGGCAACGATCAACGCCATCAGCGAGAGGTTATTGAGCGAGAAGCCATAGAGATACATGACCGAGAAGGCGCCGATAATGGCGACGGGAATCGCAAGGCTGGGAATCAATGCGCTGCGGGCGCTGCCGAGAAATACCCAGACTACGCCGACGACCAATAACACCGACAGCAACAGGGTGATTTGCGCTTCCTTAAGCGTGGCGCGAATCCCGGGGGAGCGATCCATCACCACTTTGAGTTGGGTATCGGCAGGCATGAGTGCGCGCAGGGCAGGCAGTTGGGCATTGATGGCATCAATGGTCTCGACAATATTGGCGCCGGTCTGGCGTGCGACCGTCAAGGTCACCGCCGAACTTTGGTTATGGAAGCCATCGGTATAGCGGTTTTCCACGGAGTCGCTCACGGTGGCGACATCCTGCAGGCGCACCAGCCCGCCATTTTCAGCGTAGCGGATCACCAATGCCTGGTAATCCTTGGCGGTGCGCAGGCTTTCATTGGT
>DATIGS010000321.1:0-12970 GCA_035481425.1 Cellvibrio sp.
CAATTAACTCCCTGGCCAACCGATCCTCACGGCGCATTTGCTGCTTTTATGCCGGGTGTTCCCTCCTTGCCTGATTTCCCCATTCCCGTATGGCGACGTTGCGTGGAGCGTAGTTGGCGCAATCTGAGCCATAAACACCTCGATTATGCGGACGTAACAGGCGAGCCGGAATTGCGCCGTGCCATTGTTGAACACCTCACCACGACTCGCGGTGTGCGCTGTACGGACACACAAATTTTTATTACCGATGGCACTCAACAAAGCTTGGGTATTTGCGCGCACGCATTGGCAAATGCCGGTGATATTGCCTGGATTGAAAACCCTGGTTATGGCGGCGCATTTCAATCCCTTAAAGCGGCTGAATTAATAGTGCGCGGCATCAAGGTGGATGAACAGGGCATAGCGCCCGATGAATTCGAGTGGGAAAATTTTCCACCCAAACTCATTTACACCACGCCCTCGCATCAATTTCCGCTTGGCAGTGTGATGAGTATTGAACGGCGTATGACGTTGATTGATGCGGCGCAGCGCTCCGGTGCCATCATCATTGAAGATGATTACGACAGCGAGTTTCGTCGTGACGGCCCGCCGCTACCCGCTATGCAAGGATTAATCGATGATGCTCCGGTCATTTATCTCGGCACGTTTAGTAAGACCTTATTTCCCGCGCTGCGAATTGGCTACATGATCGTACCCAAGGGCTTGGCCGAACCTTTTGCGGGCATGTTGAAGCTGGGGCATTTGCGCGGACGCAGCGCTGATCAACTCGCACTGGCCGAGTTTTTACGCGCAGGGTATTTTGCCCATCACTTGAAAAAAATGCGGCGCATTTATGCCGCGCGACGCGATGCATTGGTCGCTTCCATTCTTAAACATCTGGGCAATATAGCCACCATTTACGGCGGGTCATCGGGCATTCACATTACCATCGCGCTGCCGGAGTATTTGAATGATGTGGAGATTAGCAGGTCAGCATTGGCTTTGGGTGTTTACGTTCAGCCGCTCAGTAAATTGGCAACAGGAGAGATCTTCTGCAATGGATTGATGCTCGGTTACGCACAAGTACCCGAAGAGGATATGGAAAAGTATATTTTGTTGTTAGTTCAGGCAATGAATAATTATAAAAATGAGCGCGACTGACAGCGCGGCGCGCTCATTTTTATTTGAAATTGCATCGCTTTTTTGCGTTCATGTCGCTGAAGCGAGTGGCGCCAGTAAAGAGGTTGCTAATAATAACGAAACAACCAGTGAAGGAACTATCACTGATGAAACGATCAGTGTTGATCCCAAAGGCGATCCAAGCACAATCCAAATTCGTTCTATTAATACATTTAGCGATTTCATTGTGTTTCTCCTTAAAATTCCAACTCAAAATTTCTAAAGATCAATGTTGAATTTTTTGAGTTATTCTTATTGCCTTGCTGCAGGATAATAGCCTTATTAAGCTATATTTCGCCGCTTTCGACATTTCCAGCTTACGCTTAACAAAAAATATCGGGTGTGAAGTAAGAGTGTTGGAAACTGTGACATATTCACAGATGTGACGTCGAGATGATTCTTGCCGGTAGGTTGTTGTAGTCTTACACTATAAAAAAATAAAGTAATTCGCGTAGTAAAACTCTCCTCCAAATAATCAACCCTTTGAGATCGCTTCTGTTTTTTAGAAAGATTTACGAAAATTTTTATAAAAATAATTGGCGATTGATTCGTATCGTTACAGAAAATAAGCAGGCGTATATTGATGCCAGCTATTTTCCGTTGTCCTCATAATTTACTCATCAAGAGGAATTTTGTATGAAACTACAATCGGCGTGGCTTCAGCGATTATTAATCAGTGGATGCGTGGCGGGCATAAGTTTGTATGGAAGTGCGGCCTACGCCGCCAAATGTACCTATACAATCGCCAATGATTGGGGCAGTGGTTTTACCGCTAGTATTCGTATCACCAACGATGGTTCTGCGCCCGTTAACGGTTGGAACCTGAGTTGGAGTTATAGCGATGGTTCGCGTGTGACCAGCAGTTGGAACGCGGCGGTGACGGGTGCAAATCCTTATTCTGCTTCACCGGTAAGTTGGAATAGCAATATTGCGGTTGGCTCCAGTATTGAATTTGGTGTGCAAGGCACTAACGGCAGCAGTAAGGCACAAGTTCCGGTGGTATCCGGTGCTGTTTGTACCGGTGCGGTAACTTCCAGTGCGGCGCCCGCGAGTTCGAGTTCAATATCCAGCGCTGCGGTTTCCAGTGTGACCATTTCCAGCGCCCGTTCATCATCCAGCTCGAATGCAGTGTCATCGTTGCGCAGTTCCAGTGTCGCGTCTGTCGCCGGGCAAATGTGTAATTGGTATGGCAGCTTGATGCCCTTGTGTGTAACTACCGCCAGCGGTTGGGGTTATGAAAACGGGAAGAGTTGCGTCGCAGCGTCTACCTGCAGCGCGCAGCCTGCACCTTATGGCATTGTGGGCGCCACATCGAGCGCGCGTTCTTCCTCCAGTTCGTCCATAAGCAGCCTTGCCAGTTCTTCCCGTTCATCAATTCCTGCTTCTTCGAGCTCGGCCACAACTAGCTCGGTTACAAGTAGCTCGGCAAGTAGTATTCCGCCCATTGTGGGTGGATGCGATGGTTATGCGACGCGCTATTGGGATTGCTGTAAACCGCATTGTGGATGGTCGGGCAATGTGCCATCGCTAGTCGCACCACTGCAAAGTTGTGCCGCCAATAATTCGCGATTAAGCGACCTGACCTTGCCCAGCAGTTGCGATGGCGGTAATGCACATATGTGTTGGGGAATGGCTCCTTTTGCAGTGAGCGACACCCTGGCGTATGGCTTTGCGGCGACCTCCAGTGGCGATGTGTGTGGGCGCTGTTATCAATTGCAATTTACCGGCAGCTCGCATAATTCCCCAGGTGATCCCGGATCAGCAGCGCTGGCCGGTAAAACCATGATCGTGCAGGCGACGAATATCGGCTATGACGTTGGCGGCGGGCAGTTCGATATTTTAGTGCCCGGTGGCGGAGTCGGTGCGTTTAATGCATGTTCTGCGCAATGGGGTGTTTCCAACTCCGAATTGGGTGCGCAGTACGGTGGATTGCTAGCGGCCTGTAAGCAGGAACTGGGTTATAACGCGAGCCTTGCGCAATATAAGTCGTGCCTGATCAATCGCTGCAACAGTGTATTTGGTACACGCGGTTTGACTGAGTTACAACGCGCATGTACCTGGTATGCGGATTGGTTCCAGGCGGCAGATAATCCCGCGCTGAAATACAAGGAGGTGGCGTGTCCTGCCGAGTTGACGTCGCGCTCGGGAATGAATCGCGGTGCATTGAACGATATCAAAACCAGCTGTAATTAATATTTACTGGTGTTCCGCGAAAAACAATGCGCGCAGTTGCGTGCATTGTTTTTTATCGGTTCGAAACAAAACGCTGGGCTACACTGGGTAGAGCACTCAAAGAATTCTTTTATTGATCAATTAACAAGAGGTGAAGTTTATGATGTTAAAAGAACTTGTCGCTCAATGGGAATCAACCGCCCATGGCGTGCTGACAAAGGACACTTACACTGTGCACTTAATGGTGGAGGACGCGGCAAAGTTGAACGCGCTGGCGGAGATGTATCCCAAGCGCACCAAGGAGCAATTGATCGGCGAATTATTATCTGCTGCCCTGGCGCAATTGGAAGCGAGCTTCCCTTATGTGCAGGGAACCAAAGTTGTGGCGACCGACGAAATGGGCGATGCAATTTATGAAGATATAGGCCCAACTCCGCAATTCATGGCGCTGACAAAAAAATATTTACAGCAACATCAATCCTAGCTCGCGCATCAGCGAGCCAGTCCAACATTGCTACGTAATTGAGGTAAATAAAGTCCGAGGGTAACTGCCCTTGCAATTACGTAGATTACAAATGCGATCCATAGCCCCTGATTGCCTGCAATAGGCACCAGTATTTCCGCCGCCATTAAAAATATCGCAAGTGAAAAAAATGCGGCGTTGCGCATGGCGCGGCTACCAGTAGCGCCGATAAAAATTCCATCCAACTGAAATGCGGCAAACGAAACCAGAATATAAATGGCGGCGTAGGGCAAATAATCCTGCGCGACGTCACGCACACTGGCGATGGGGGTTAGCCAGTCAATAAAGTGATCACCTCCCAAGCCTATAACTGACATTAATCCCAGTGCGCAGGCTGCCGCTATTTGCGTTGAGTTAATAATGGCGCGATCAAATAGCGCGCGACTTTTTGCCCCGACGGTTTTTCCTACCAGCGATTCCAACGCGAACGCAAACCCGTCCAGAAAAAACGCCGAAAAAGAAATAAATTGCAGCAGTATGTGGTTTGCCGCAAGCGTCGCATCGCCAAATTGCGCCCCTTGATTGGCAAACCAACCAAAGCCGAACAACATGCAGAGCGTGCGCCACATGATGTCGCTATTGGTTTTGAGCGTATTAAGGATGGCGGTGCGCAGAAAGATTTTTCGCCAGATCGCAAATGGCTCTGCGGTGCCGGTGTGCAACAGTTTATACAGCACTATTGCGCCGGCTAAAAAACTGATCCATTCGGCAATCAGGGTTCCGAGGGCAATTCCGCGTACACCCCAATCAAAACCTGCGACAAAAAGTACATCCAATAATAAATTCACACCATTCAAAAGCAGTTGCAGCCAGAGCAATTTGCGTGTCTGCCCGAGCCCTATAAGCGTGCCCATAATGGCGTAGGTGCCGAGCGTGGCGGGTGCACCCCAAATGCGTATTTGCCAATAATCCGCAGCGCTTTGCTCAACGGCGACACTGCCGTCCAGTAACCAGAATGCAAAAAGCCCAAGCGGATACTGGGCGATGATCAAGAGCAAACCTATGGTTATTCCGAGGAGGAGGGCGCGTACATACGCCGCGCGTACTTCGCTGGTATCACCCGCACCGGCGGCTTGCGCAGTAAATCCACTGGTACCCATGCGCAGGAAGCCAAACCCCCAGTACACGAATGCAAAAATCAATGAGCCGAATGCAATCGCGCCCAGATCGGCGCTGGTGCCGGTATGACCAATAACGGCGGTATCAACCAGCCCTAATAAAGGGACGGTGGCATTGGCGAGAATGATGGGGATGGCCAATTGGATAATGGCGCGGTGGTTTGTTGCAATCACGTAATTAGCGCTCCGGAAATGGACGGCGCATGCATTATAAGGCGGGTTTGTAGCTTCGCTGGGGCAGAAAGAAAAAACCCGGCTAGTTGCCGGGTTCGGTGACAAATCCCAGTTTTAGAATCCCTGATCGCTGAACCGCGGCCATGGTTTTAATAACATGCTCGTAGCTCACTGCTTTATCGCCACGGATATGCACTTCTGGCTGCGGCTGCTTGTTGACTTCACCCGCGAGGCGCGCCTCCAGATCTTCCATGGTGACTTGGGTTTCATTCCAAAAAATATTCCCGTCGGCGTTCACCGAAAGGTTTATTGTTTCGGGCTTTAATTCATTGGGTGTGTTGTCCACGCGCGGCAAATCCACTTTTACGGAATGGGTTAATACCGGCACAGTGATGATGAAAATAATCAGCAACACCAACATAACGTCCACGAGGGGCGTCATGTTGATCTCGCTCATTACGTCTGTATCGTCGTCGAGTCCACCGCCGAAGGCCATGGCTTAACCCTCTTTACGTGGTGTGAGTTTGGTGATGACACCGTTGTTTTGCAGCGGGCTACCAGTAATGAAGTAGGCGTGCAATTGGTGCGCAAAACGGTTGAGCTTATTCAGTACACCTTTGTTTGCGCGCGCCAGGGCGTTGTAGCCAAGTACCGCAGGAATGGCGACCGCCAATCCAAAGGCCGTCATGATCAATGCTTCACCCACAGGGCCTGCTACTTTATCGATACTCGCCTGGCCGCTCACACCTATACCAACCAGCGCGTGGTAAATACCCCACACGGTTCCGAACAAGCCTACGAAAGGCGCTGTTGAACCTACGGATGCCAGGATCGCCAAACCGCGTTGCAGGCGCTCCGCGCTTTCGTCGATGGAACCGCGCAGGCATGCAGTGAGCCATTCAGCCAAAGGTAAATGGCCGTGCAGGTCATCTTTATGGTTGCTGTGATGGTCGAGTGCGGCCTGGCCTTCTTCAGCCAAATGGCGGAAAGGGGTAGTGCGGTCATCGCCGAGGGTGCGCAAGCCTTCGGCAAAACTTTGTGCGTGCCAGAAATCGTTCAAGCCTTGTGAAGGGTGACGCAAACGCCACAGGCCCCACGCCCGCACGACAATAACCCACCAACTGGCGATGGACATGAGTAATAAAATAATCGCGACGCCTTTGATCAGCGCATCGCCTTGCTCCCAAATGGAAGCAATGCCATAAGGTGAAGAATCCATATAAACCTCTTATAAAAATAAACAGCAAAACATGAAAGGCGCATCAATCAATGCAAATTAAATTCAACCGGTTGTACGTACCAAAAATCGATTTTTATACCGCCCTGGGTGGCGGGCTCGTAACGCCAACGCTTCACTGCCTTTAGCGCGGCTTCATCCAATCGTTTAAATCCGCTGGACGTCTTGATTTTTATGTCGCCAATCGTGCCGTCGGTTTTGACCAAAATATCCAGTACTACAATTCCTTGTTCGCGAAGCTTGCGCGACATTTGCGGGTAGACCGGCGCCTGGTTGCTAATCTTTCCACTTTCGGCGGCGCGCGGTGGCTGTACTGGTGGTGGCGGTGCAGGTTCTACCGGTTTTGGCTCAGCCGGTTTTTCTACTGGTGGCGGTGGCTCGGGTTCCGGCGCTTTTACTGCCCGCTCTGACGGAGGCGCTTTGGGCGGTGGCTTGGGCGTTGGTTTAGGTTCGGGCTTTTTTTCCGGTGGCGGTGGAGGTGGTGGCTCGGGTGGAGGCGGAGGAGCTTCTTCCGGCTCGGCCATTACCAGCGTTCCCTGGATTGTAGGCATTACAATGTCGATGGGTTTGGGCTCGGATGGCGATAAGACTACCGCTGCCAATCCGCCAACATGAGCACCGATGACAAGCAGAAAAGAAACTAAAGATATGTGTTTGGATTGCATCGGTCGTGGGTTAGGCGCGAGAAGTAAGAGTAATGATAAGTAGAATGGAGCTAATGATAATCTTTCTCATTGATAAAGGCAATTAGGTGCCGGATGCAACGTCTGGCAGTTGCGCACTTATAACAATATGACGTGGACTGGCAATGTGCTTGGGGGTGAGTGATATACTCGAGCCCCCGCGCTCATGCGCTTCAGTAGTTGGATCTCATGGAAATCCTGGTATTACTTGGTTTGATTGTTTTGAATGGCCTCTTTGCAATGTCGGAAATCGCCATTGTTACCGCCAAAAAATCCCGGTTGATGACACTTGCAGCCAAGGGCAATAGCTCGGCGCAGACCGCATTGAAATTAGCCGAAGACCCCACGCAGTTTTTATCCACTGTACAAATCGGTATTACTTCCATCGGTATCATGAACGGGATTTTCGGTGAATCCATCCTCGCTGAACCTTTTGCATTGTGGTTGCAATCCTTTGGTGTGCCGGTTCATTTCAGCGATAACTTCGCCACCACCCTCGTTGTCGTCGTCGTGACTTATTTATCGATAGTGGTGGGGGAGTTGGTGCCCAAGCGTATCGGCCAACTCAGCGCAGAGCGTATAGCCTGTTATGTTGCGAAGCCCATGCAGGTATTGGCGATTATTACCAAACCTTTCGTGGCCTTATTGTCGGGATCTACTCGCGCGTTGATGCGCATTTTGGGCTTTCACCATACCCAGGCCGCCCAGGTTACCCATGAGGATATTCACGCGATATTGGATGAAGGTTCCAGTTCGGGTGTTATCGAGCAACAAGAGCATGCGATGGTAAAGAATGTATTGCGTTTGGAAGCGCGCAGTATTGTTTCATTGATGGTGCCGCGTGCCGATATTGTGTATCTGGATACCACCTTGTCGCTTGAAGAAAATTATCAGCGGGTAATGAAATCGCCGCACTCACGTTTTCCCGTGTGCATTAAACAAATGGACAATTTAGTGGGTGTTATTAATGCAAAAGAATTATTGGCCGAAGCGATCCGCGGCAGCACCGTAAATTTGGAAGCGATGGCGCAGCCTTGCCATGTTGTGCCGGAATCCCTGACAGGCATGGAGCTGCTGGATTTTTTCCGTTCATCGCACAGTCAAATGGTGTTTGTGGTCGATGAATATGGCGATCTGAAAGGCATAGTGACCTTGCAAGATTTATTAGAAGCACTCACCGGGGAATTTATTATGGGTGAGGGCGAAGATGCTTATGTCATCCGCCGCGATGATGGTTCACTCCTGCTGGACGGCATGTTGGCCGTGATGGATTTAAAAGATTGCCTTGAAATTGATGAGCTACCGGAAGAAGGTAATTATGAAACCCTTAATGGTTTAATTATGCTGTTAATGGGACGTATGCCAACTACCGGTGACAAAGTAGTGGTGAATGAATGGTTGCTCGAGATTGTCGATATGGACGGTCGCCGCATCGATAAAGTACTTGCCTACAAACAGAGCGAATAATCGAGCCAGGCGATTATTCGTTATCTGTCATTTCCTCTCTTGCTGTGCCAAGCCACACCTGAAAAATCAGGTGTGGCCATGTTAAGCGCACGCTTATTTCAGTTTTAATTCTTCAACCAGATGATCTGCTTTATAAACCTGTTTCAATGCACTGGCCATTGCTGCCGAGTGGACTGATACAGCGCGATTGACTGACTCATCAAAGAAAAATGTTCCGCCCAGCGACTTTATATTGCCATCGAAAATCAAACCGACGAGTTCACCTTTTGCATTGATTAATGGGCTGCCGGAATTGCCGCCGACAATATCGTTGGTTGATACCTGATTAAAGCGTGTCTTTTCGCTCAGTTTTTTCTTTGCAGTAACCCAACTGTCGGCCAGTTTGAATGGGTCATAGTCAGTTGCACGTTTAAACAGTCCACCAAAATCGGTGTAAGGAGGAATTGTTTTTCCTTTTTCTTCCCAACCGCGAATAACACCGTGTGATAACCGCAGAGAAAAGGTTGCGTCTGGATACACTTTGGTTCCTTGATAGGCGAAGCGCGCTTTGGCTAATTGGTTGGCTGCGGCCTTTTGTACCGGCTCAATATTGTGGTCATATTCAGTGCGGAATTTACGTGCGTGTTCGTCAATTAAATAGGCGAGTTTAATGGCGGGATCATTGCTGTCTTGTACCGCTTTTACACCGCCGTCCCATAATTGTTTACGCACCGCTGCGTCGCCAAGTTTGCTGTTCGATACAATATTGTTGGCGATGGCTTCGGGCGATTGTTTGCCGAAAATATGTTGCACTACGGGATTATCCACGCCGAGCTTTTCCCGCAATTTGCTGAGTGACCAAGCCAATTTCATTTGCTCGAAATCAGCATAGAGCGGCGATTCGGCAAACAGGCCGGCTTGCACGGCAGGCAAGCTGGCATCGGAAAATTCGCGCAAGCGTTGGTTGTCGGGCTTTGCAATTTCAGTCGTGCCGCGTACCAGGGTGCGCGCCCAGGTTACATATTGCGAAGTGGCGCCGAAGCCCAATTCCACCATGATGTAATCGATATAAAGATTGCGCCAGGCGACTTGGGTGTCGCTCAGGATTTGCCACGGATCGCCATAGGTTTTTGCGCGAGTTGGATCATCATTTACCCATGCGCGAAATGTATTTTCCTGTTCGCGTTTTTGTTGCATCACATCAGGCGATAACAGCGCCTGGAACATACCGGTGCGCGCCTTGATTCCGTTTTCTACCAGCGTCAATTCAGTTTGGGCGATGCGTGCCTGCTCTTCGCCTTGTGCGGAATATTGCAATAAAAGGCCGCGATATTCCGAGGCTAATATCAAACGAAAAGGCAATACCAGATCGCGCTGTGTTTCCAGTTCCGTCATGGTTAATTGCCGCTGGGTAGTGCCAGGATGACCAAGGGTCATCACCAGTTCACCTTCTTTTGCGCCCTTGGGGTTGATGGGAAACCAGTCAGTATTGGCAAGTGGTTTTCCATCGCGATCATAAACGCGCAACAAACTCATATCGAGGTTGTAGCGGGGGAAATTAAAATTGTCCGGATCGCCGCCAAAAAAACCTGACGCATATTCAGGTGAAAATACCAGACGCACATCCTGGTAACGCGCATATTGGTAGACATGATATTGGCCGCCACCATAGAGCTCCACTATGTCACAGCGGCGTTGGTCGCCTGCATCGCCGACACATTCTTTTTCAATGCGCGATTGCTCGGCTTTTTTTGCGTCACCGAATTCTTTTCCGGTTAAACCCGCGAGAGTTTTTTGCATCCGCTCGGTCACATTCGTCATTTTCTCAAGGCGATTTATTTCTACGCCCGGGCATTGTTTTTCTTCGCCGATGGATTTGGCGAGAAAACCATTATTCATCAGATCGTGTTTTTCGCTGGATAAATCTTCTACGCAACCAATAACGCAGTGATGATTGGTAAGCACCAAACCTTGTGCAGATACAAACGAACCCGAACAACCGCCAGCCAAGCGCACCGCGCTGCGCATGGATTTATCCAGCCATTGTTGGGTGGGCGTAAAACCATAGGTTTTTTTCAAATCGTCGCGAGGAAGATTATCCAGCGTCCACATGCCTTCGGCCGCGGTCGTCGGTAATGCAATCAAAGCGCTGCAGGCCAATGCAGTGCTGCTCAAGAGTAATGACCTTATTAATCGCATAGGTAAATTCCTGTTGGTGAATGAGCCTTTCGTTGTGCTGCATAAATATCGGTTGCAGTGTAGCCCATGCCAAGCGGCCATAGCTATGTTGTTAACGGCATTGTATTGATGGGCGTAAATGCTGTAGCCGAATCCGGTTATAAATAATAGACTTCCTGTCTAGTGTTCAAAATTGATAATCGCAAATCTGGTCGATGAAATGAAAAAAATATTCGTAGTGTTGTTAAGGTTCGTTGTAATTAGTTTTGTTGGCCATGCGTCAGCTGATGATCAAGCAAGCAAATATGCCCAGGTGAGTGCTGATGGAAAGGCCGCTGTTGCTACGGTGAATTCCTATGCCACACAAATTGCAATAGATGTTGTCGCACGCGGTGGTAATGCAATTGATGCTGCAATTGCAGCAGCCTTTACTCTTGGTGTTGTCGATGGCCACAACTCGGGCATTGGCGGCGGATGTTTTATTCTGGTGCGCTTGGCTGACGGTCGTATTCTGGCGATTGATGGCCGCGAAATGGCGCCTGCTGCTGCGTCGCGCGATATGTTTGTGGTGAACGGGAAAGCAGATCCCGAATTGAGCCGAACTGGCCCTCTGGCTTCTGGTATTCCAGGTTCAGTCGCCGCATTGGATAAGGTGCAAAAACTGGGCGGCAATTTGAAATTCCGCGATGTCATTTTGCCCGCAGCTGATTTGGCTGAAAAAGGTTTCGCGATTTCGCCCGCTTTGGCTGATCGCATTAGCGCAACAGCAGGTAACCTGGAAAAATTTCCCGCTAGCGCTGCTATTTATCTGGATAAGGATAAAAAACCTCTGCCTGCATTTTCGCAATTACAACAAAAAGACCTGGCCGCAACTTATCGTGCAATTGCCAAGCAGGGGCCGCGCTATTTTTACAACGGCGATTTCGCTAAAAAAACCGGGCGCTGGATGGCAGCTAACGGTGGCATCATCACCGACAAAGATTTTGCAAATTACCAGGTGAAAATGCGCAAACCCATCGTTTCAGAATTTGCAGGTTATAAACTTTATGGCTTTCCTCCCCCCAGCTCCGGTGGTGTTCATGTGGCGCAAATTTTAAATATTCTTGAGCAATTCGATCTGGATAAGCTGGCGCCAGCAGAGCGCTACCACTTAATTGCTGAAGCAATGAAATTTGCGTTTGCTGATCGCGCCCATTGGCTTGGCGATAGCGACTTCACCAAAGTTCCTTTAAGTCTTGCCGATAAGCGCTACGCACAAACCATCGCACAGAAAATCAGTTTGGATAAAGCAACAGCGGATATTTTGCCGGGCAACCCGGATGCGGATATTCAACACCTCATGAATAAACACACCACTCATATTGCTGCCGCTGATCTCGATGGCAACTGGGTGGCGATCACTGCAACAGTCAATACCAGCTTCGGCAGCAAGGTCGTTATTCCGGGGACTGGTGTAGTGTTAAATAACCAGATGGATGATTTTTCTGCGCAAGTTGGCGCGGCCAACGCATTTGGTTTGGTGGGGTCAGATGCAAATGCCATTGCCCCGCGCAAGCGCCCACTCTCGAGCATGAGCCCAACACTGGTATTTAAAGATGGTGAACCAGTGATGGCGCTTGGAGCCGCTGGTGGGCCAACAATTATTTCGCAAGTGGTGCAGACATTGTTGTATTCATTAAATGATTCAATGCCGGTAGAAAAAGCAATGGCGCAAGCGCGTATTCACCAGCAATGGAACCCTAATGTGTTATTTGTAGAGGCGGCTATGCCCGATGAAATTCAACAGGCACTGCAAAAAAAGGGACATGATCTAAAAGTTTGGCCCACGATGGGCGCATCGCAAGCGATTCAGTTACGCGATGGAAAATTGGTGCCTGCTGCAGAGCCGCGCGTGATCTTGCAAAATCAGAAAAAGAATTAATTTGTGTTGATCGAATGGATTGCTCATGCGCAATCCATTCGATTTCTTCAGTTTGTTTTTTATTTACAAACCAAAACCGCCGTCAATATTCCAACTTGCCCCTGTCACATAAGCCGCTTCTTCGCTGGCGAGGTAAGCAGCCAGGCCAGCAATTTCCTCTGTTTTTCCGTAACGCGGTAACGCCATTATGCCGCGCAGTGTATCGGCAAAATCGCCGGTAGCCGGATTCATATCGGTATCTACTGGCCCAGGTTGAATATTATTGACGGTGATGCCGCGCGTGCCTAAATCCCGCGCGAGACCACGTGTGAATGTTGCAATCGCCCCTTTGCTTAGGCTGTACACCGACATGCCGGGGAA
>DATIGS010000322.1:0-2368 GCA_035481425.1 Cellvibrio sp.
ATCAATTGCGCCAAGGATTGGTACCGCAGCCAGAACCGTCACCAGCACGACGCTATTGACGACTGGGTAGAACCGGAGCGCGCGCCCGACCAGAGCGCGGAGAACAGCATTTACCTGCGGCAGTTACTGCGGCAACTGGAACAAATGGCAGAAGGATTTAAAGAGACAGCGCTGTTGGTGCACGGCGAGGGACTGAGCCACGCCGAAGCCGCCGAGGTACTGCAAGTAAAAGAATCCACTGTCTCCTGGAGGCTCCATGAAATTCGCAAACAACTGCAGCGCTTGCAACAGGCTGATGGAAGTTGGGAGGTTTCAGTATGAACAACGATGATATGTACGAAAATGAAATGAAAGAATTACTCACACAACAACCGCCCGCACCGGATGCCGATACCAAAGCGCGCCATATGGCCGCAGCCATGGCCGTATTTGCTGCGCAGCACACGGCGCAAGCTAGTGGCGAAAAACCGGCGGAAGATTTATCGACAAGCGCAGCTCAATCCCAAACAAATACAGAACACACTCATTCAGGAAAAATAAATAACGAAAAAAAATCCAATGTCCTCCAAGGATTTTTGCAGCGCTTGCGTCTTACCCGTGACACCAACCATCACGGGAAGAACCCTATGAACACGACAGTGAACGCTACTATCAATAACAACCGGGACAGTCGTCCCTTCTGGCAAAAACCGGCGCTGGTTTCCGGTATAGCCGCATCCAGCCTTGCGGTATTGGCTGGCATTACATTTATGCAGCATTTAATGATTAATCCGGATCAGGACGAATTAGCCAAACGAGTGGCCGAACAATCCTCGATTAAAAATGCTCCGTTAAATGCGCAGGAAACAGCATTAGAAGAAGCCATCGTCACCGGGACGCGCCAACAACCCGTGGACGATCTGGCAGCCGAAAGCGCGGCCTATGCCGAAATGGAATCGGCAAAAGCAGCCGCTGTTGTTGAGCGCACCGAGCAAGCCCGTATGGCGAAACAAAAAGTGGAAGTTGCTGCGTTGCAAGCGCGGCAAGCAGAGATGCAACCCATGGCACTCGCAGCGCCCGCACCTGCATTTGCACCGGCAATCGCAAGCGATACTGTGGTCGCACCAACACCACAGGAATTTCGCGATCGCTTTGAAGATTTTAAAGAGAATGCGGTAATTGCCGCGAGTGAAAATCCGGTATCCACTTTTTCTATTGATGTAGATACCGCATCGTACAGTTTTGTGCGGCGCATGCTGAATAACGGCCAACTGCCAGAAAAAGATGCGGTGCGTAGCGAGGAGCTGATCAATTATTTTGACTACAGCTACCCACTGCCAAAATACCCTAAAAAACCTTTTGCGACTTATACCGCAGTTGTGGATTCGCCCTGGAAAGCAGGCAACAAATTAATCCATATCGGCATTCAGGGTTATCAATTGGCAACGAGTGAAATCCCGCAATCCAATCTGGTATTTTTATTGGATGTGTCTGGCTCTATGGATGAACCCAGCAAATTACCGCTGGTAAAACAATCAATGGGTTTGTTATTGGACACACTCAAACCGGATGACACTATCGCCATCGTTGTGTATGCAGGCGCGGCAGGCACTGTGCTTGAACCCACCAAAGTAAAAGAGAAAACCAAAATCCTTGCCGCACTGAATAATTTGCAAGCGGGTGGCAGCACTGCCGGCGCTGAAGGCATCGCCCTCGCCTACCAATTGGCCGAAACAAATTTCAATGCGAAAGGTGTGAACCGGATTATCCTCGCCACCGACGGTGATTTTAATGTCGGCCAAACCGGCGATGAAGCACTGCAAGATTTTGTCGAGCGCAAACGCGAGAAAGGTATTTATTTATCGGTGCTTGGTTTTGGCCAGGGCAATTATCAGGATGAGCTAATGCAAACCCTTGCGCAAAACGGTAATGGCACTGCGGCTTATATAGACACATTGAGCGAAGCGCAAAAAGTGTTGGTAACAGAAGCCACTGCGAATTTATTTCCGATCGCCAAGGATGTAAAAATCCAGGTGGAATTTAATCCCAATACTGTCAAAGAATATCGTTTGATCGGCTATGAAACCCGCGCATTGAATCGCGAGGATTTTAACAACGACAAAGTGGATGCAGGTGAAGTAGGCGCAGGCCAAAGAGTGACGGCGATTTATGAAATAACGCCAGTAGGTGCAGGCAATGGTTTGTTGGAAGAAAGCCGTTATCAACCCGCCAACAAAGTTCACGCCAGCAAAAGCAATGAATACGGTTTTTTACGGGTACGCTATAAATTACCGCACCAAACAACATCTAACCTGATCGAAAAACCTATAACACTGGATAGCAAAATTAATCCAGCGCACCAACGCGAAATTAACTTCGCTACTGCGGT
>DATIGS010000323.1:0-12445 GCA_035481425.1 Cellvibrio sp.
TGTTGTAACTGTTTGGCGCATTTTTCTACAAACAACAACTCCACCTTCTTTTATAGAGATGCTTCTAACCACCATGGGTAAATCCTTAGTTATCGTTGAATCGCCCGCCAAAGCGAAAACCATTAATAAATATCTGGGCAACGACTTTGTCGTCAAGTCCAGTATTGGCCATATCCGCGATTTGCCCACCAGCGGGGGCGCCAAACCGATAGATGCTAAAGAGCGCGCCAAACAAGCGGCGGCAACTCGCAAAATGTCTCCCGATGAGAAAGCGGTTTATCAAGCCCAAAAGAGTAAGAGCCAGCTGATAAACCGCATGGGCATAGATCCGGAAAACGGCTGGGAAGCACAATACGAAATCCTCCCCGGCAAGGAAAAGGTAGTTGATGAGCTCAAAAAGCTCGCGGAAAAGGCCGACATGGTCTATCTCGCAACCGACTTGGATAGAGAAGGGGAGGCAATTGCATGGCACTTGCGCGAGGCTATCGGTGGAGACGAGTCACGTTATCGTCGTGTGGTTTTTAACGAAATCACCAAAACGGCCATTCAGAATGCATTTAAAACCCCAGGCCCAATCGACCAGAATCGTGTAGATGCCCAACAAGCCCGTCGTTTTTTAGACCGCGTTGTGGGATACATGGTATCCCCCTTACTTTGGGAGAAGGTCGCACGTGGTTTATCCGCTGGCCGCGTACAATCGGTCGCGGTGCGCCTCGTCGTCGAGCGCGAACGCGAAATTCGTGCATTTGTCCCGGAAGAGTACTGGACTCTCTTTGCAGACCTGCAAGCCGACAAAAATCAGATTGCCAGTTTTGAAGTAAAAAAACAGGGCGACGAGGCGTTTAAGCCAATCAACGAAACTCAGGCAATGACCGCAGTCAAAGCATTGCAGGGGGCCGCGTACAAGGTAATTAGTCGCGAAGATAAGCCTACACAATCCAAACCATCAGCACCTTTTATTACCTCCACCCTGCAGCAGGCCGCAAGTACACGCTTGGGATTTGGAGTAAAGAAGACCATGATGATGGCCCAGCGTTTATACGAAGCTGGTTACATCACTTATATGCGTACCGACTCAACCAACTTGAGCAAAGAGGCGGTTGAATCATGCCGCGACTACATTCTTGAAAACTTCGGCAAACGTTACCTCCCGGAATCACCCACGCTTTACACAAGCAAAGATGGCGCACAAGAAGCGCACGAGGCTATTCGCCCATCCAATGTGAGCACCCAACCCAATCAGCTTAGCGGCATGGAGCGTGACGCTGAGCGCTTGTATGGTTTGATTTGGCAACAGTTTGTCGCCTGCCAAATGACGCCGGCCGAATACACCAGCACCAGCGTAATCGTTAACGCTGGTGAATATGAACTGCGTACACGCGGCCGCGTCATTCGTTTTGATGGTTACACAAAAGTCAGCCCGCAGGTCGCTAAAAAAGATGAGGATGTAGTTTTACCGGATATGAAAGTTGGGCAAGTGCTGCCTTTGGTAAAACTAAATCCACAACAACACTTCACTAAACCAACCGCGCGCTATACCGAAGCCAGCCTCGTGAAAGAACTTGAGAAGCGCGCCATTGGTCGTCCATCAACCTATGCTTCTATTATTTCTACCATCCAGGAGCGCGGCTATGTCCGTCAGGAAAACCGTCGTTTCTATGCCGAAAAGATGGGCGACATAGTGACCGAACGGTTAGTAGAAAGCTTCGACGACCTCATGGACTACGGCTTTACCGCCAATATGGAAGAGTCTTTGGATGTCGTCGCGCAGGGTGGAAAAAATTGGCGCGCGCTATTGGATGAGTTTTATACAGGCTTCAGCAAAAAATTGACGCTCGCATCTAGTAGCACTAAAGGCATGCGCGCCAATGATCCAACCGACACTGACATTGAATGCAGTCTTTGCGGTCGACATATGCAAATCCGTACAGGCAGTACCGGTGTATTTCTCGGATGTTCTGGATACGCATTGCCGCCTAAAGAGCGCTGTAAACACACAATGAATTTAGTGTCCGGCGACGAGGTCATTGATGCGGATGCGGATGAAGAGGCCGAATCCCGCCAACTGCGCTCCAAACATCGCTGCAAATTGTGTAACTCAGCGATGGATTCTTATCTCCTGGACGAACATCGTAAACTGCATATTTGCGGCAATAATCCTGATTGTGCGGGCTACGAGGTAGAGCAGGGCAGTTACCGCTTGAAAGGGTATGAAGGTCCGACAATCGAGTGCGATAAATGCGGCAGTGAAATGCAGTTAAAAACTGGCCGTTTTGGCAAATATTTCGGATGCACTAATAGCGAATGTAAAAATACTCGCAAGTTGCTTAAAAGCGGAGAAGCTGCCCCCCCCAAAGTTGATCCGATTGTAATGCCCGAGCTGCGTTGCGAAAAAGTAGACGATCACTATGTATTACGCGATGGCGCCGCTGGTTTATTCCTGGCCGCAAGCCAGTTCCCTAAAAACCGGGAAACTCGCGCACCTTTGGTGGAAGAGCTATTGCCCTATAAAGATCAAATAGATCCCAAATATCATTTCCTATTAACTGCCCCTGTAAAGGATCCCGAAGGCAATAAGGCTATTATTCGGTTTAGCCGTAAAACCAAAGAACAATATGTTCAAACGGAAGTCAATGGCAAAGCGACTGGATGGAAAGCCTTTTACGACGGCGGCAAATGGAAGGTACAGAAATAATCCCCACAAAGGTCACCCAAAACGGGTGACCTTCTCTCATCATGATATGCAATCCGAAGTATGACCATTAGCCATCTACCCCTAGTCAATCAAAAGCTGGCCTATGCCAAGGCCATCATCCGCAATCTGGAGGATCTCAGCTCTGAAGCTAGTGCTACTCCAAAACTTAATCGTCAGGCGCTTGCCGATGCAGCTGTTTTTCACTTGGTAAGTGCATTCCATTTTTATTTAAGAGAGCTTGCAGATAAGCAGGCAATTAGAAATCTATCCGCAGTAAATTCAACTCATGATCTAATCGATACGCTGCAACAAGCCGAAAAGACTTCCTCCGAATCGGTAGAGTTGCACACATTGAGCCAGACACCTGATAGCTGGTTAAGTCAATTATTGGGTTACTACGAACGAATTTTTAAATCCCCGGAAAAACCCAAACAAAAAAAATCATTTGGCCAAGAAAACTTGATTGAGCTGGTAGAGCTAACCGAAGCTAGTGATCAACCTTCAATTGAATTGACCGCAGACACCCTCAATTCATGGTTGCATAATTTTCGCGATCTAATTATCCGCCAACGCGAAACAAGTGCTGAGTTTTGATAAAAAGTTGAACCGGCAGAACGACTGTGGCACAATCAGCACCCTTCGCGCCGCAGGCTCACTGATTTTTATAAAAAACATTAAAAATCAATAAGTTATCGCGCGAATAAATTAGTCAGTTCCTTCATGAATTTATGAAGGCGACCCAAGCGGACGTGGTGAAATTGGTAGACACACCAGGTTTAGGTTCTGGCGCCGCAAGGTGTGAGAGTTCGAGTCTCTCCGTCCGCACCATATTCCCCCAGTATTCTGCGCTTCAGGGTACTTGATCAACTGCAACACACTTTCAGTTATTTCACGAGGCATATATGCAGGTTTCACTCGAAACGACTTCTGGATTGGAGCGCCGTTTAACCGTTGGCGTACCCGCAGAGCAAGTAGAAAACGAAGTTGAAAATCGCTTGAAGCAAGCGGCACGCAACGTCAGCATCAAAGGCTTTCGCAAAGGCAAGGTGCCAATGTCAGTGGTCAAACAACGCTTTGGTGCAGGCATTCGCCAAGAAGTAGTTGGTGATGTCATTAGCCGCTCTTTCTATGCAGCAGTACAAAAGGAAAATGTTAAGCCGGCAGGTCAGCCGTCAATTCAGCCAAAGCAATTAGCGGCAGGCAAAGATCTTGAATACACAGCGACATTTGAAGTTTACCCAAATGTCACGCTCAGCGATCTTTCAGTATTTGAACTCACCAAATACAAAGCGGAAGTAACTGAAGCAGATGTTGACAACATGGTAGAAGTGCTCCGCAAGCATCAAGCAACCTGGACTCAAGTCGAGCGCGCAGCCGCCGATGGCGATCAAGTGAACATTAATTTTGTTGGCACTAAAGATGGTGTTGAATTTGCTGGCGGCAAGGCAGAGAACCACAATTTGGTGCTCGGCTCCAAATCAATGATTCCCGGGTTTGAAGATGGCATTGTTGGCCTCAAGGCAGGCGAGGAAAAGGTTATTTCTGTGACCTTCCCGGACGACTACCAAGCCGAAGAACTGAAGGGTGCCGCAGCTCAATTCTCCATCACAGTGAACAGTGTTTCTGAGGCCCAACTACCCGAGCTGAAAAAAGAGTTTTTCCAAAAGTTTGGTGTTGAAAAGGGCGGTGAAAAACAATTCCGCAAAGAAGTTAAAACCAATATGGATCGCGAGCTGGCCAATGCGCTAAAAGCGAAGACTAAAGGACAAGTCATGGATGCACTCATTGCATCCCACACAACCGAAGTGCCTAAAGCGCTTATTGCCAATGAAATCCAAGTGCTACGCAACCAAATGCTCCAGCGCTTCGGTGGTCAACAGCAAAATTTTGATGTCAAGTCATTGCTGCCCGACACCATGTTCCAAGAAGAAGCCTCTCGCCGCGTCACCCTGGGCCTAATTGTTGGTGAGATTGTAAAATCATCCAAACTCAAGCCCGATGCAAAACGCGTAAAATCAATGATTGAAGAAATAGCTTCAACTTATCAAGAGCCGAAAGAAGTTATTGAATACTACAGCACCAATCAGGAATTGATGGCTGGCGTAGAATCTGCCGTCCTTGAGGACCAAGTAGTTGATTTCATTTTGTCTCAAGCCAAGGTTTCCGAAGTCGAAACCAACTATGACGAAATCATCAAGGCTAACGCGCAACGCTAATCGTTTAAAAAAGCCGCAAAACGCCTGTTTTGCGGCTTCCCCTTCTTCGAATGCTTCCCAAATTACCTCATTTGACTGGCATATAATCCCATCACGGGTTAAGCTCTCTAGTGTCAAAATCCCATAGTTTTCAACATTGGCGACGCTACCAGCCCGCTTAAGGACAAAAACGCACGATGTCATATCAACACATAAATTCGCATTTATCTCCAACCAACAGCGGCCTTGTTCCGATTGTTATCGAGCAAACAGCAAGAGGAGAGAGATCGTTCGATATTTATTCTCGCCTACTTAAAGAGCGCGTGATATTTCTGGTTGGTCCAGTCGAGGACTACATGGCAAATCTGGTAGTAGCGCAGCTTTTGTTTTTGGAAGCGGAAAATCCAGATAAAGATATTCATTTATACATTAACTCGCCAGGCGGCTCTGTTACTGCCGGCATGTCAATCTACGACACAATGCAATTTATAAAGCCTGATGTAAGTACCATGTGTATAGGCCAGGCCTGCAGTATGGGCGCATTCCTGTTGAACGCTGGCACCAAAGGCAAGCGCTTTTGTTTGCCGAATTCACGCGTAATGATTCACCAACCAAGCGGGGGCGCACAAGGCCAAGCCTCAGACATCCACATTCAGGCTCAGGAAATATTAAAAATTCGTTCACGTCTTAACGAATTAATGGCATTTCACTCAGGGCAACCGATTGAGAAAATTCAAATTGACACTGAACGCGACAATTTTATGTCTGCTCAACAAGCGAAAGATTATGGCTTGATCGATCAGGTAATCGATAAACGCATACAGCCAGCCAAGTAATGCATAGCTCAATCGCCTGACGCGGAATTGCGCGCCATATCGCGACTCGAAGTTATAAATTGTATTATTTCGCTTGAAATTTTAATTTTTTGGCCTGACATTGTAATAAAAATCTAGATGGAGTGGGTTCAATGACCGATCACACCAATGACGCAGGTGATAAAAACGGAAAGCTGCTGTATTGCTCTTTCTGTGGTAAAAGTCAGCATGAGGTCCGCAAACTGATTGCAGGGCCATCTGTTTTTATTTGTGATGAATGTGTTGACCTTTGCAACGATATTATCCGCGAAGAAATTCAGGAAAACGCTACCGAAGGCAGCTCCGAAAAGCTTCCTAAACCCCATGAAATTTCCGCCATTCTTGATCAATACGTGATAGGGCAAAAGCGTGCCAAAAAAGTGTTGGCGGTAGCTGTCTATAACCACTACAAACGCCTGCGCGTCGGCGAAAAAAGCGGGAAGGATAAAGAACCAATTGAATTAGGCAAAAGTAACATTTTGTTGGTTGGTCCAACTGGGAGCGGTAAGACTCTATTGGCAGAGACCCTGGCTCGCCTGCTTGACGTCCCATTTACCATTGCAGATGCTACAACCTTAACGGAAGCTGGGTATGTTGGTGAAGATGTCGAAAATATCATTCAAAAGCTTTTGCAAAAGTGTGACTACGACGTCGAAAAAGCACAGCAAGGCATTGTTTATATCGATGAAATCGACAAGATTTCGCGCAAATCTGACAACCCTTCAATTACTCGCGACGTATCTGGTGAAGGCGTCCAACAGGCACTTTTAAAGTTAATTGAAGGCACCGTTGCTTCAGTGCCACCTCAAGGAGGACGCAAACACCCTCAGCAGGAGTTTTTGCAGGTAGACACCTCAAACATCTTGTTTATTTGCGGTGGTGCTTTTGCCGGCTTGGATAAAGTTATCCGCGATCGTTCTGAAAAAGGTGGTATCGGCTTTAGCGCAGAAGTAAAAAGCAAAGATGAAAAACGCAATTTCGGTCAAACACTACAAGACTTGGAACCAGAAGATCTCGTACGCTATGGGCTTATCCCTGAATTTGTTGGCCGCCTGCCTGTGATCGCGACTCTTGATGAGCTCGATAAGGCTGCACTGATTCAAATTTTAACGGAACCCCGAAACGCACTAACTAAACAGTACGCAAGATTGTTTGAGATGGAGGGCGTTCAGATTGATTTTCGCAGCGATGCCTTGGATGCAGTTGCCGAGCGAGCATTGGAACGTAAAACTGGCGCACGTGGATTACGGTCCATCATGGAGTCAGTGCTCCTTGACACGATGTATAAAATCCCCTCTGAAGAACATGTAGTTAAAGTGGTGGTAGATGAGTCAGTTATAAAAGGCGAATCTGAACCGCTGTTAGTTTATGAGAACACAGAGAAACAGGCAAAAGCCGCGTCAGAAGATTAGACCTCAATTCTCCTTTAAAAATGAAAAGAGCGTCTCATACGCTCTTTTTGTTTTTTGTGCATTAGAAACTTGTAATTCATTGTTTTTGACCCCAACCTTATCTCTATGCAAAGGCAGTTGTTGCCTTTTTGATATAGAGAGAAACCAATGGTCGCTGAAACTCTACACGAATCACATATCACCGAAATCCCCCTGCTTCCTTTGCGAGATGTGGTCGTTTATCCGCATATGGTCACCCCACTTTTTGTTGGCCGAGGCAAGTCAATCGAGGCACTCGAGCGGGCAATGGCGAATGATAAGCAAGTGTTGCTTGTCGCCCAAAAAAATCCGCAGCAGGACGACCCCCAAGCAGAGGATTTATATAGCATTGGAACTATCGCCTCGATCCTCCAATTATTAAAATTGCCGGACGGCACCGTCAAAGTTCTGATTGAGGGACGAGAGCGCGCATCTATCGATTCGATTGAAGAGGCCGGCGGTTTTCTCAAGGCCACAGTGGATATTATTTCGATTCCATCCATTGAGGGCGCTGAGGCTCGGGCGATGGTTGCATCAGCGATCAGCCAATTCGAACAATATGTAAGTCTCAGCAAGAAAGTTCCAGTGGAAGTGATCACGTCGCTATCAGGCATTGATGAGCCTGGACGCCTAGCAGACACGATCGCCGCACATATGTCGCTCGACCTCCCGAAAAAGCAATCTATTTTGGAAATGGCAGATATACATGCACGAATAGAACATCTCCTAGATTTAATGGACGCCGAAGTTGATTTATTCCATGTCGAGAAGAAAATTCGTGGCCGCGTCAAAAAACAAATGGAGAAAAGCCAACGCGAGTACTACCTGAATGAGCAAATTAAAGCTATCCAAAAAGAGCTTGGCGAATTAGGCGAAGAGGTTAGCGAGGCTGATGAGCTGGAAAAGAAAATCCTCAACGCAGCAATGCCAAAGGACGCCGAAGAAAAAGCTCGTACAGAATTAAATAAATTGAAAATGATGTCTCCCATGTCGGCGGAGGCTTCGGTACTTCGCGCTTATATAGACTGGATGATAAAGGTGCCATGGAGCAAAAGAAGTAAAGTTCGTCATGACCTTGGTCGCGCGGAAGAAGTACTGAATAAAGATCATTTTGGTCTTGAAGAAGTTAAGGAGCGGATCCTCGAGTATCTCGCAGTACAACAAAGAGTGAAAAAAGTTAAAGGGCCAATATTATGTTTAGTAGGCCCACCTGGTGTAGGAAAAACCTCTCTGGGTGAATCGATTGCGCGTGCCACGAATCGCGAATTTGTGCGTATGGCATTAGGTGGCGTGAGGGATGAAGCGGAAATCCGTGGCCACAGAAGAACATACATCGGCTCACTGCCAGGCAAGCTCATACAAAAAATGGCAAAAGTGGGCGTGAGAAATCCGCTATTTTTATTGGATGAAATTGACAAAATGGGGATGGATAACCGGGGCGATCCAGCATCTGCGTTGTTGGAGGTCTTGGATCCCGAACAAAATAGCCATTTTAGCGACCACTACCTTGAGGTGGATTACGACCTATCTGACGTTATGTTTGTGTGCACCTCCAACTCGATGAATATCCCTGGTCCATTACTTGATCGTATGGAAGTCATTCGTATTCCAGGCTATACGGAAGATGAAAAATTAAATATCGCAGTGCGTTATTTAATCCCCAAACAAATTAAAGCAAATGGATTGAAGGAATCAGAAATTAATATAGGTCCTGATGCTATTCGCGACGTTATCCGTTTTTACACGCGAGAAGCTGGGGTAAGGGGACTAGAGAGGGAAATAGCAAAGATTTGCCGTAAAGTAGTGACGCATCACGTCAAGGGCAATAAAACCAGTGCCGATATCATCAGCTCCGCATCCCTTGAGAATTTGTTGGGAGTTCGTAAATTCGATTTCGGCAAGGCGGAAAGCAAAGATCAAATTGGGCAAGTTACCGGTCTTGCCTGGACTCAAGTGGGTGGAGAGCTGCTAACCATTGAAGCAACTGCTGTCGTTGGTAAAGGCCGCATTATAAAAACCGGCTCTTTAGGTGATGTGATGCAGGAGTCTATTCAGGCGGCCCTCACTGTTGTCCGATCAAGGAGTCAAGCATTAGGTATTGCACCAGACCACCATGAGAAGGTTGATATTCATATTCATGTTCCTGAAGGAGCAACCCCCAAAGATGGCCCAAGTGCAGGTATTGCAATGTGTACCGCTTTGGTTTCGGTGCAAACCAATATTCCTGTGCGTGCAGACGTTGCTATGACAGGTGAAATTACCTTGCGCGGAGAAGTCTTGCGCATTGGTGGTTTGAAAGAAAAACTGCTGGCCGCGCACAGAGGCGGGATAAAGACAGTTATTATCCCAGCAGATAATGAGCGGGATTTGAAGGAAATTCCAGATAACATTAAGGAGGATATCGCCATCAAGCCGGTCAAGTGGATTGATGAGGTATTGGCTATTGCCTTGCAGTCAAGTCCAAAACCGCTCAGCGATGAAGAATATCGAGCCTTGGAAAAGGCAGCTCAAAAGACTACCGATAATGACCATCGGCCGAGCACCCACTGAGGCTCAATGACGTGACCCAATTCAAGAATTACTCTTTCTTGTCTATTTAGTGAGCAGCGCAATTGGGGTTTTGTGTAAAGCTGTAAGCTTTCCTTGACCCCCTCAAGCTCTGTTGGTATAAATCGCAATTCATTTGCTGCACGGGTAACGCACATTAATAGCGACATTAATTTGCTCTGTGTTTTTAGAAACAAATAATCAAAAGGGGTTAAGTGTGAACAAAACTGAACTGATTGAAGCCATTGCCGCATCTGCGGATATTCCTAAAGCTGCTGCCGGACGCGCATTAGATGCAGTAGTTGAAAGTATCACTGGTGCCCTCAAGAATGGTGACTCTGTGGTTCTGGTAGGTTTTGGTACTTTTGCAGTTAAAGAAAGAGCCGCGCGTACTGGCCGCAACCCGCAAACTGGTGCGGAAATCAAAATCGCTGCCGCTAAAGTTCCTGGCTTTAAACCAGGTAAAGCATTGAAAGATGCCGTTAACTAATAAATTGCTTATTCAGATCTGCATCTGAAACTTTAAGCACAAAAGGCGCATCTAGGTGCGCTTTTTTTTTAGTAGTTTGTATTTTTATAAACGAGACATTTGTCTTAACTAAACATCGAATAATTACGTATTGAGCTGTCTATATAGTGCCGCATTATCTGCGCAAGGCATCTTTATCCTGCTAGGAGTTTAAAATGTTACAACACCTCAGAGACAATTCTAGGGGCGTCATCTCTTTTATATTGATTGGCTTTTTGGTGATCATTTTTGCACTTACTGGTGTAGAAGCCCTATTCAATTGGGATACATCAGCTAATCAAGCCGCTAAAGTAAATGGCGAGACAGTTAGCGAAATGGATGTTGCCCGAGCCATAAGTATGCAAAAACAACAAATGCTGAATACTTACGGCGACCAAATACCTGCCGAATTTCTTACCGATGAATACTTGCGCAAACCTGTGATTGAGAATTTGGTTCAACGTATGGTGCTGTCGCAAGCAGCAGGGCAATCTGGCATGGCTGTCGGTAATACTTATCTCAGCGAGCAAATAGCGAGCGCGCCACAATTCAAAAATGATGCGGGAGTATTTGACAATGCCCGCTATCAACAAGTGTTGCGAAATATGGGCTACACGCACAGCACCTACAGCAAAATTCTATCCGACGAGATTATTATTAATCAGTTGCAATCCGGTATTAGCGCAACCGCTTTTACTACACCTATCCAACTGGATGATGTCGTTGCGTTAAGCTTCCAGTCTCGTGATCTTGCCTATTTGATTTTGCCTGCAGCAAAAGTGCGTGATTCAATTATTGTTGATGCCGCAGAGATTCAAGCATATTACGACGCTAATCAACAAATGTTCACTAGTGAAGATGAAATTGCGGTGGACTTTATTAGTCTCAGCGTTACAGATCTCATGAAAAACATCTCTGTCACCGAAGAACAAGTTCGTAAGCAATACGAACAAAACCTGTCATCTTTTGTTTCCGCGCCTGAGCGTCAAGCAGCTCACATTCTTGTGGAGGGTGATAATCCAGAAAAAATTAAGGCTATTGAAACCAAACTTGCTGCAGGAGAGGATTTTTCTGCAATCGCTAAAGAGCTTTCTGATGATTTGGGTAGTAAAGAGCAGGGTGGGGATCTTGGTTTCACTAAAGGTGATGCGTTTCCCGCAGAGTTTGAAACAGCACTTGCCGCATTAAAAGTAGGTCAGGTTTCTTCAGCTGTTAAAACTGAAGCAGGCACTCACTTCATCAAACTTTTAGCAGAAAAAGGCAGTGAACCTCCAACATTCGAGGAGCAAAAAGCAAGTATTGAAGACCAATTGAAACGCGCGGAAGCAGAAGGTCAGTTTATTTCGCAACTGGAAAAACTACGTGATCTTTCCTACAACGCCGAAAGTCTTGCAGAAGTTGCTCAGGAGCTTGGCCTTAAAGCTGAAAATTCAGGATTGTTTGAACGCAACAAGGGCAAAGGTTTAATGGCTAACGCAAAAGTGGTCTCTGCTGCATTTTCTGACGAAGTTTTGCAGGAAGGAAATAGTAGTGATGTAATCGAAATAGATTCAAGCAATGTTATTGTTTTGAAAAAAACCGACTACAAACCTAGCCAAGTAAAACCGCTTGCCAATGTTCAAGAACAAATTACAAACACACTTAAAGATCAAAAAGCCAAAACTCAGCTCGCCGAACAAGCAGCCAAATTAATATCTGACCTAAAATCAGGTGCTAATTTTGTTGACCTAGGCAAAGCTGCTGAGATCGAGGTGAAACAATCTAAAGCTGTTACACGAAGTTCGGCAGAAATCGATCCAGATGTGCTGCGTTATGCATTTACAATGAACAAGCCGGCTTCTGGTGCTTCGACATTTGGCAGCGTAATTACCGCTAATGGTGATATGGCTGTAGTAGCTTTAGAAAATGTTACTCCTGGCAGCTATGAGAAGGTGACCCCAGAACAAAGAACTGCTATCACGGCGCAGTTGGGAAGTATTTATGGCAAGAATGATTTTTCCAGCTATCAAAAATTCCTGAAGGATGCAGCAGACATTACCCAGTAAGCTCTCGAATAAAAAGGCTCGCAATGCGAGCCTCAGACCGCTGACAAACCCCTAGCCAAACGCTGGGGGTTTTTATTTAATGGCAGCGTATTTTTTTGCGATGACTGCCATGCTCAAAGAACCCACGCCTCGCCAGCACACACTGGAAATGGTGATCCTTGAGGATCTCGT
>DATIGS010000324.1:0-1888 GCA_035481425.1 Cellvibrio sp.
CCAATCAGGAGTTTGGGCAATAGCTCGCGGAAGTGGGGTTTGTGGCACCACTCGAGGATATAGTCTTCCCAGGAATTCCAGCGCCGTGCTTGCTTGGGTGCCATGTCTTCTTCGTGGAGTAGCAGATAGGCGCGCTCGAACAATGAGGTGAGCATGCTGAAAATAATCAGCAACCGCTCCTTCTGCTCTTCATTTAATGATGGGCTGCCATCGGTCGAGAAGAGGCGCAGGTCCGGATTTTCCAGCGCCACTTTTAAAAAATCCTGATAGTTATCCGACAGTAATTGGTAGACCTCCTCCTCTTCGTTTTCACGCTCTTTGCGCTGCTCATACAGGAACACCAAAATCGCCATCGGCAGGCCGATTACGGTCACGATATAACTGCCTAGTTCCCAAAATTCTACGGTCATAGCTAGCTCCTTTTTGTCATTTGAATTCTAACAGGCGAATGGCGAGGCGGCAGGCGGATGCTCATAAATAAACACTGGGGCGTGCAGGTATTAGCAAAATGATCAGTCGATTTTATTCGAACGTTTTTCGGCGCGTCCCAATTGTAAATTTAACAATTTTGCAAAGCTTACACGCCAAGCGGCTAATTTTTTGCATAGATATCTGCAGCAAACAGCTGGCTCTGTTTGGCGCAGGTGGGAATAAATATCAAAAAAGCAATTTAATGTGGCATTGATAACATTGGCTCAATACTGGCTAAGGCGTTGTGATGCTTTAGGTTAATAACTACATTTTTCGAGGACGAGTATGAGCAAAACCACGCACTTGGCGGCTGTCGTAGCTAAATTTCAGGATTCATTATTGGAAAATTGGTTGGCCGGGCTGACCTCCCGCTTGAGTCGCGATAAGTCGGCCGCGGTGAATTTGCGTAACCAGGCTGAACAATTCCTTCCTTTATTAGTGTCGACTCTGGAAAAAACCGAGTCTACCAATATTGATGACACGGGTTGGGCTGATCTGCGTCAATTGCTGGCCGATATTTCCCAGTCGCGTGTACGCCAGGGCTTTTCCCCTATCGAAACTGCCAGTTTTATTTTCACCTTAAAGAAGCCAATTTTTGAACACTTGCGTGTTGCGTTGGCGGGCGATCCCTTACAAGCCGCTGAGGAAATTGCTACCACCAGCACCCTGTTCGATGACCTCGGCCTGTACATCATTGAGGTTTACCAGAAAACTCGCGAGCAAGTAATTCTCCGCCAGCAACAAGAATTGCTGGAGCTTTCAACACCGGTTGTGCAGCTGTGGCAAAACGTGTTGGCCTTGCCATTAATTGGCACCCTGGATAGCTCGCGCACCCAGGTGGTAATGGAAAGCTTGCTGCAAAAAATTGTGGATACAGGTGCACTCATCGCGATCATCGATATCACTGGCGTGCCCACGGTGGATACCCTGGTTGCACAGCATTTATTAAAAACCATCGCCGCGGCGCGTTTAATGGGCGCCGATTGCATCATCAGCGGCATTCGCCCGCAAATCGCACAAACCATTGTGCACCTTGGTGTGAATCTGGAAGACGTGGTGACCAAGGCAACATTGGCAGATGCATTTGTTGTCGCACTGCAACGCACAGGTTCAACTGTTCACTCTTCAATTAAAGAGCACTAAGGCCTATGGAGCGGATTCCTATTTTGCGGATGGGCCGACTGTTGTTGGTGACCATCCAGGTTGACATGCATGACCGTTTGGCGATGGCGTTGCAAGAGGATTTAACCTCGCGCATCGTGAAAGATCGCGCTAACGGTGTGTTAATCGATATTTCGGCGCTCGACATTGTTGATTCTTTTATCGGCCGCATGATTAGCGACACGGCCGCGATGGCAAAAATCCTCGATGCAAAAACCGTGTTGGTCGGCATGCAACCGGCGGTCGCCATTACGCT
>DATIGS010000325.1:0-5020 GCA_035481425.1 Cellvibrio sp.
TCTGGGTGATTTGGGGGAGCTGGGCCCGGAAGCACCGCAATTGCACGCCGAGTTAGGCGAATATGCACGCGCAAAAAAAATCGCCAATGTCTTTACTGTCGGCAAGCTCAGTGAGAACACCGCGCGTGCATTTGGCGAAAGTGCAAAACATTTTGCTGATCAATCAAGCTTGGTCGAGCATTTAAAAAAAATCGCAACTAAGGATACTACCTTGCTTATAAAAGGCTCGCGCAGTGCCGCTATGGATTTAGTCGTGCGCCAGCTCTGTGATTCAGCGGAGGGTTTACATTAATGCTGTACTGGCTATCAGAATACTTACAAGAATATCTGCGCAGCTTTGCAGTATTTCAATACCTTACCGTGCGCGCTATTTTGGGGGTGTTGACGGCGCTGGGAATTTCGCTCTTGCTCGGCCCCTGGTTTATTCGCCGATTAACTGAGTTGCGGATTGGCCAATCGGTGCGCAACGATGGTCCGCAATCTCATTTGAGCAAATCGGGCACGCCGACTATGGGTGGTGCATTGATTTTGTCAGCGATTTTTATCACCACTTTACTCTGGGCTGATTTATCCAACCGCTATGTGTGGGTGGTTCTAATTGTCACCGCAATTTTTGGTGCTGTAGGTTGGGTAGATGATTACCGCAAAGTGGCAAAACGCGATTCACGTGGATTGCCAGCGCGCTGGAAATATTTTTGGCAATCCATTGCCGGTTTTGGCGCAGCCTTCTTTTTGTATTACACCGCGCAGAGTCCGGCAGAGACACAATTATTTATCCCATTCTTTAAAAACGTCGCGCTCGATTTGGGCATTTTTTACATTGTATTCACGTATTTTGTCATTGTAGGCACCAGTAATGCAGTGAATTTAACCGATGGTTTGGATGGTTTGGCGATTATGCCGAGCGTCATGGTGGCAGGTGCACTGGCATTGATTGCCTACCTCGTGGGCCATTCACAATTCTCTCAATATCTGAATATTGCTTACATCCCCGGTGCCGGCGAGCTTGCAGTTTTTTGTTGTGCATTGGTGGGCGCAGGTTTGGGCTTCTTGTGGTTCAACACTTATCCCGCACAGGTGTTTATGGGTGATGTCGGCGCTCTGGCATTGGGTGCAGCCTTGGGCTTAATCGCAGTTGTTGTTCGCCACGAAATCGTACTGTTTATTATGGGTGGCATTTTTGTTCTGGAAACCGTTTCAGTGATTTTACAAGTTGCATCGTTCAAGTTGACCGGGCGTCGCATTTTTCGCATGGCGCCGATTCACCATCATTTTGAATTAAAAGGTTGGCCAGAGCCGCGAGTGATCGTGCGCTTCTGGATTATCACCTTGGTGTTGGTGTTGATTGGTCTTGCGACCTTAAAACTGCGTTAAATATACGAAGCAATATACCTGTTCGATCAACTATTTATTCAGCAGCAAATTCGAGAGAAAAGAAACGTGAACCAAATGATTGCCACCAGTAAAGTAAAAGCGATTATCGGAACCGGTATTACCGGTTTGTCGGTTGCGCGCTTTTTGGCGGCACAGGGGCAGGCGTTTGTGCTGATGGATACACGCGCTAATCCTCCCAACCTTGAAAAAGTACAACGGGAATTTCCCTGCATTACTATTGTGTGTGGTGAATTGGATGTGCACACGCTACTGGCATGCGATGAAATTATTGTCAGCCCCGGAGTAGCTGTAGCAACTCCGGCAATCGAACAAGCAAAAGCAGGCGGCATTCCCGTCATAGGTGATATTGAATTATTTGTGCGTGCCGCCAAAGCGCCGATTATTGCCATCACCGGCTCCAATGCTAAAAGCACAGTAACTACATTAGTAGGTGAAATGGCCAAAGCAGCGGGGATCAATGTCGCTGTTGGCGGCAACCTTGGCACTCCAGCGCTTGAGTTGTTAAATGATTCTGTTGAACTCTATGTGATGGAGTTATCCAGTTTCCAACTGGAAACAGTCACCAAGCTCAATGCGAAAGTAGCGACCATTCTCAACATCAGTGCAGATCATCTCGATCGTTACGAAAATATGCGCGCCTATATTCTCGCTAAATTGCGAGTGTATTTTGGTGCTGAGCATATTGTTGTTAATCGCAAGGATGTGCTGACCCATCCTCCATTCGCTGCCGGTGTAAAGCCAATTTATTTTGGTGGCAATGCTGACTTTGGCAGCTTTGGTTTGCTGGTGCGCGATGGCACGGAATATTTGGCGAAAAATCTCACGCCCTTAATGCCGGCCAATGAATTAAAAATCCGTGGGCGTCACAATATCGATAACGCTTTAGCCGCCTTGGCGTTAGGCGATGCGGCGGGTATTCCCATGGAGCCAATGCTGGGTGCTTTGAGAACTTTCGGAGGGCTGCGTCATCGCTGCGAGTTTGTTGCCGAAAAAAATGGTGTGGAATTTTACAACGACTCGAAAGGTACCAACATAGGTTCAACTTTGGCAGCAATTCAAGGGTTGGCGCGCGATCCACAGCAGTTGATTGTGATTCTGGGCGGCGAAGGCAAGGGGCAGGATTTCTCAGAATTGGCGCCTGCACTCAAAGCGATTAATAGCCAAGTGGTGTTGATCGGTCGCGATGCTCCTGTCATTGAGCAAGCGGTGGCCAGTGTGACCAAAATCACCCACGCAAGCAGTATGCAGGATGCCGTCACTAAAGCGTTGCGCCTGGCAAATAGCGGCGACGCCGTATTGCTGTCACCTGCTTGCGCCAGTTTCGATATGTTCAAAAATTACGAGGACCGCGGCGAAAAATTTTGCCTCGCCGTCCAGGAGTTAATCAAGTCATGATTAACGCCACCGTCAATCCTAATCAATTACCGCTGAGCCAACGCATCGATTGGCCATTGCTGTGTTTATGGCTCGCACTTATGTCGGTGGGGTTGATTATGGTGGCATCAGCTTCAGTTTCGTTTGCTGCGCTTACCTACAACGACGCCTGGTTTTTTGCCAAGCGCCATGCGGTGTATATGGTGCTGGGTATTGTATTGGCCATGTTTGTTGTGTGCGTGCCAACGAGTGTGTGGCAGCGCTATGCCGGGCACTTTTTATTGCTGACATTTTTCCTGCTTGTCATCGTATTGATTCCCGGCATCGGGAAAAAAGTAAATGGAAGTCAGCGCTGGTTCAGTCTTGGCGTTATATCAATTCAAGTATCAGAAATTGCAAAATTTTGTGCAGTGGTATTTTTTGCCAGTTTCTTTGCGCGCCGATATCAAGAACTGCATTTTGGTTGGCAAGGTTTTTTGAAACCGTTAATGGTGGTAGGCGTGTTTGTTGGCTTGCTGTTGCTGGAGCCTGACTTCGGCAGCTCGGTAGTATTGAGTGCAACCGTATTTGCGATGATGTTTATTGCAGGAGTGCGTATGCTGCACTTTCTTCTATTAATTGTCATTGGTGTAGGCGGTTTGGCCGCGGTAGCCATTCTTTCTCCTTATCGTATGCAGCGTTTGATTACGTTTCTCGATCCATGGGCCGATCAATTTAATACCGGTTATCAGCTCACCCAATCGCTGATTGGTTTTGGTCGCGGGGAATGGTTTGGTTTGGGATTAGGCAATAGCTTACAAAAACTCTTCTTTCTTCCTGAAGCCCATACGGACTTCATTTTTGCAATTGTTGCGGAAGAATTCGGTTTGGTCGGCGCAATCGTTTTGTTGGGCTTGTTTGCAGCGCTGATTTTGCGGATTTTCAATGTCGCCAAACAAAATCTCGCGGTGGGAAAAATGTTCCCGGCACTGGCGACGTTTGGCATCGCGATTTTGTTTTCCTTCCAAGTGTTTATCAATATGGGTGTGTCCTCCGGGTTATTGCCAACCAAGGGTTTGACACTTCCTTTTATTAGCTATGGCGGCAGTAGCTTGTTGATCTGTTGTGTACTTATGGCGTTTGTAATGCGCGTGCAATGGGAGCTGGCAGGATTTACTCCGGCTGTGCCAGAGGTTGCTAAAGCGCCGCGCAGAAGTTTGCTGGAGGCGGCGGTATGAACATGCCTTCTGTAAATCATTCGTCAGTAAAAAGTCTGTCGGTATTGGTTATGGCAGGCGGGACTGGTGGCCATGTATTTCCCGCACTGGCGGTTGCCGATGAATTGCGCGTGCGCGGTGCCACTATTAATTGGCTGGGAACCGGTCGCGGTATAGAAAATAGATTAGTCCCTGCAGCCGATATTCCGCTGCATCTTATTAAAGTCGAAGGTGTACGCGGGCGTGGAATTATGGGCTTGGTAAAAGCGCCGTTCCTGATTATTTACGCTTTGTTACAAGCGATCGCCGTAATTCGCCAGGTGCAACCCGATGTGGTTTTGGGGTTTGGCGGTTTTGCGTCTGGCCCTGGCGGTCTCGCAGCAAAATTACTCGGCAAGCCTTTGGTCATCCATGAACAAAATGCTGTCGCAGGCACAACCAATCGGTTATTGGCGAAAGTGGCTAACAAAGTGCTTGCTGCATTTCCAAATGCATTTGCGGATGTTGGAGTTGCGCAGGTTGTTGGTAATCCGGTGCGTGAGCAAATTAAAAATCTTGCATCAGTATCGGATCGCTACACTGCGCGCGCCCACCAAAATTTACCCCTGCAGCTTTTGGTAGTGGGCGGCAGTTTAGGTGCTAAAGCGATTAATGAATTAATTCCCGCTGCACTGTGCGAATTGCCTGCGGCGTCGCGCCCGGTGGTTTGGCATCAAACTGGTAAGGGGCATGCTGATGCAACTACTGCTTTATATATGCAGAATCAGGTCAATGCCAAGGTTACCGAATTTATTGACGATATGGCCGCTGCTTATGCGTGGGCCGACATTGTTATTTGCCGTGCAGGTGCACTGACGGTTTCTGAACTAATGATGGCCGGCGTCGCCGCAATTTTAATTCCGCTGCCGAGCGCAATTGATGACCACCAAACATTTAATGCAAAAAATTTAACGCAAGCCGGTGCGGGTATTGCGCTGGTGCAAAAAGATTTAACGGCAGCGAAATTGGCTGCTTTGTTGTTAACCGAATTGGCTGACCGCCATCATCTGATGTCG
>DATIGS010000326.1:0-5015 GCA_035481425.1 Cellvibrio sp.
TCTGGGTGATTTGGGGGAGCTGGGCCCGGAAGCACCGCAATTGCACGCCGAGTTAGGCGAATATGCACGCGCAAAAAAAATCGCCAATGTCTTTACTGTCGGCAAGCTCAGTGAGAACACCGCGCGTGCATTTGGCGAAAGCGCAAAACATTTTGCTGACCAATCAAGCTTGGTCGAGCATTTAAAAAAAATCGCAACTAAGGATACTACCTTGCTTATAAAAGGCTCGCGCAGTGCCGCTATGGATTTAGTCGTGCGCCAGCTCTGTGATTCAGCGGAGGGTTTACACTAATGCTGTACTGGCTATCAGAATACTTACAAGAATATCTGCGCAGCTTTGCAGTATTTCAATACCTTACCGTGCGCGCCATTTTGGGTGTGTTAACAGCGTTGGGAATTTCGCTGTTGCTTGGTCCCTGGTTTATCCGCCGTTTAACCGAGTTGCGTATCGGCCAGGCAGTACGTAATGACGGTCCACAATCCCATCTCAGCAAATCGGGCACGCCTACTATGGGCGGCGCATTGATTTTATCGGCGATTTTTATCAGTACTTTATTATGGGCAGATTTATCCAACCGCTATGTGTGGGTGGTGTTAATTGTCACTGCAATTTTTGGTGCAGTAGGCTGGGTGGATGACTATCGCAAAGTGGCGAAACGTGACTCGCGTGGATTGCCCGCGCGGTGGAAATATTTTTGGCAATCCATCGCCGGTTTTGGTGCAGCGATCTTTTTGTATTACACCGCACAAAGCCCAGCGGAGACTCAATTATTTATTCCTTTCTTTAAAAATGTTGCGCTTGAGTTGGGCATTTTTTACATCGTCTTTACCTATTTTGTCATCGTGGGCACCAGTAATGCGGTGAATTTAACTGATGGCCTGGATGGTTTGGCGATTATGCCGAGCGTAATGGTTGCCGGTGCATTGGCATTGATTGCATATCTCGCGGGCCACTCACAATTTTCGCAATACCTGAACATTGCTTACATTCCCGGTGCCGGCGAACTGGCAGTTTTTTGTTGCGCATTAGTGGGCGCAGGTTTGGGTTTCCTATGGTTTAACACCTATCCCGCACAGGTATTTATGGGCGACGTAGGCGCGCTGGCATTGGGTGCCGCTTTGGGCTTAATCGCGGTTATCGTCCGTCATGAAATCGTGCTGTTTATTATGGGCGGCATTTTTGTGTTGGAAACCGTTTCCGTAATTTTGCAAGTTGCGTCTTTCAAATTAACCGGACGGCGCATTTTTCGCATGGCACCCATCCATCATCATTTTGAATTAAAAGGCTGGCCGGAGCCCCGCGTCATTGTGCGTTTCTGGATTATCACCCTGGTACTGGTATTGATTGGTCTTGCGACCTTAAAGCTGCGCTAATCAGCGGGCGCAAACAAACTAATTCGATAAACAATTCAATAGCTATTCGAGAGAGAAAAACGTGAGCCAAATGATTGCCACCAGTAAAGTAAAAGCGATTATCGGAACCGGCACTACCGGTTTGTCGGTTGCTCGCTTTTTGGCGGCACAGGGTCAGGCATTTGTGCTTATGGATACCCGCACTAATCCACCTAACCTTGAAAAAGTGCAAAAAGAATTTGCTGGCATTTCTATTATTTGCGGCGAACTGGATGTACACACGTTGCTCGCGTGCGATGAAATTATTGTGAGTCCCGGTGTGGCAGTCGCAACGCCTGCCATTGAGCAAGCGAAAGCGGCTGGTATTCCTGTAGTGGGCGATATTGAATTATTTGTCCGCGCTGCCAAAGCCCCGATTGTTGCCATCACCGGGTCCAATGCCAAAAGTACGGTGACAACATTAGTGGGTGAGATGGCCAAAGCAGCGGGAGTTAATGTCGCTGTGGGTGGCAATCTTGGTACACCGGCATTGGAATTGTTAAATGATGCAGTCGAACTCTATGTGATGGAATTATCCAGTTTCCAGTTGGAGACTGTCTCCATGCTTAATGCAAAAGTGGCGACCATTCTTAATATCAGTGCAGATCATCTCGATCGTTACGAAAATATGCGCGCTTATATCCTCGCCAAATTGCGCGTGTATTTTGGTGCAGAGCATATTGTTGTTAATCGTAAAGATGTATTGACGCACCCTCCGCTCGCCGCTGGTGTAAAGCCCATTTATTTTGGCGGCAATGCGGACTTTGGCAGTTTTGGTTTGTTAGTGCGTGATGGCATTGAGTATCTGGCAAAAAATCTCACGCCTTTAATGCCTGCCAGGGAATTAAAAATCCGCGGTCGTCACAACATCGATAACGCCTTAGCTGCCTTGGCATTAGGCGATGCGGCGGGCATCCCGATGGAGCCAATGCTGAGTGCTTTGAAAACTTTCGGAGGGCTGCGTCATCGCTGTGAGTTTGTTGCAGAAAAAAATGGTGTGGAATTTTACAACGACTCGAAAGGCACCAATATCGGATCGACGCTCGCAGCAATTCAGGGCTTGGCGCGTGATCCACAACAGTTAATTGTTATTTTGGGTGGTGAAGGTAAAGGGCAGGATTTTTCAGAATTGGTTCCTGCGCTCAAATCTATTAATAGCCATGTTGTTCTGATCGGCCGCGATGCACCTATTATTGAAAAAGCTGTGACTGGCGCCACTAAGATTACCCAGGCAAGCAGTATGCAAGATGCTGTTAATAAGTCACTGCAACTGGCAAGTGCTGGCGACGCAGTGTTGTTGTCACCTGCATGCGCGAGCTTCGATATGTTTAAAAACTACGAAGATCGCGGTGAAAAATTTTGCCTCGCGGTTCAGGAGTTAATCGAAGCATGATTAACGCAACTACCAATCCCAATCAATTACCGCTCAGCCAGCGCATCGACTGGCCATTGCTGTGCTTATGGTTAGCACTGATGTCAGTGGGTTTGATTATGGTGGCGTCTGCGTCCGTTTCTTTTGCCGCGCTTACTTATAACGACGCTTGGTATTTTGCCAAACGCCATGCAGTGTATATGTTGCTGGGTATTGTGTTGGCGATGTTTGTGGTGTGTGTACCAATGAGTGTGTGGCAGCGTTATGCCGGACACTTTTTATTGCTGACATTTTTCTTGCTCGTCATTGTATTGATTCCCGGTATCGGGAAAAAAGTAAATGGAAGTCAGCGCTGGTTCAGTCTTGGCGTTATATCCATTCAAGTTTCTGAAATCGCAAAATTTTGTGCTGTGGTATTTTTCGCCAGTTTTTTTGCGCGCCGTTATCAAGAGCTGCATTTTGGTTGGCAAGGTTTTTTAAAACCATTAATGGTGGTCGGCGTCTTTGTTGGCCTGCTATTGCTGGAGCCTGACTTTGGTAGTTCTGTAGTGTTGAGCGCAACTGTATTTGCCATGATGTTTATTGCCGGCGTGCGCATGCTGCACTTCCTTCTATTAATTGTCATTGGCGTTGGCGGTTTGGCTGCGGTAGCTATTCTTTCGCCATATCGTATGCAGCGTTTGATTACTTTTCTCGATCCGTGGGCCGATCAATTTAATACCGGATATCAACTTACCCAATCACTGATCGGTTTTGGTCGCGGCGAATGGTTTGGCTTGGGCTTAGGCAATAGTTTGCAAAAATTATTCTTTTTACCCGAAGCCCACACGGACTTTATTTTTGCAATCGTCGCCGAAGAGTTTGGCTTGATTGGCGCCATTGTGTTACTGGGTTTATTCGCAGCGTTAATTTTGCGGATCTTTAATGTTGCCAAACAAAATTTGGCGGTGGGGAAAATGTTTCCGGCGCTGGCAACATTCGGCATTGCAATTCTGTTTTCCTTTCAAGTTTTCATCAATATGGGTGTGTCATCTGGCTTATTGCCGACCAAGGGTTTGACTCTTCCATTTATTAGTTATGGCGGCAGTAGTTTGTTGATCTGTTGTGTATTAATGGCATTTGTAATGCGCGTGCAATGGGAGCTTGCCGGATTTACTCCTGCCGTACCCGAAATTGCTAAAGCCCCGCGCAGAAGTTTGCTGGAGGCTGCGGTATGAATAAGCCTTCCGTAAAAAATATGCCATCCAAAAAACTGTCGGTATTAGTTATGGCGGGCGGAACCGGCGGGCATGTATTCCCCGCGCTTGCCGTTGCCGATGAATTGCGCGCGCGCGGCGCAACGATTAATTGGTTGGGGACCGGGCGTGGAATCGAAAATAGATTAGTGCCTGCAGCCAATATTCCACTGCATCTTATTAAGGTGGAAGGTGTGCGTGGCCGTGGAATTATTGGATTGGCAAAAGCGCCGTTCCTGATTATCTACGCGTTGTTACAAGCGATGACCGTGATTCGCCAGACCAGGCCTGATGTGGTTTTAGGTTTCGGCGGTTTTGCATCTGGCCCAGGCGGGCTCGCAGCAAAATTATTGGGCAAACCTTTAGTCATTCATGAACAAAATGCTGTTGCTGGAACCACCAATCGATTGTTGGCAAAAGTGGCTAATAAAGTACTTGCCGCATTTCCGGATGCATTCGCAGATGCGGGCCTTGCGCAGGTTGTTGGCAATCCGGTGCGCGAGCAAATTAAAAATCTTGCTGCTGTTCAGGAGCGTTACACAGAGCGCACGCAACAAAATATACCGCTGCAACTGTTGGTTGTAGGTGGCAGCTTAGGCGCTAAAGCAATTAATGAATTAATTCCCGCGGCATTACATGAGTTGCCGGCAACTGCGCGCCCGGTTGTGTGGCATCAAACCGGTAAAGGTCATGCGGATGCGACTACTGCTTTATATATGCAGAATCAGGTAAATGCCAAAGTTACCGAGTTTATTGATGATATGGCTGCTGCTTATGCATGGGCAGATGTGGTTATTTGCCGCGCGGGCGCACTGACGGTTTCTGAATTAATGATGGCTGGCGTGGCTGCAATTCTAATTCCGCTACCGAGCGCGATTGATGACCACCAAACATTTAATGCAAAAAATTTAACGCAAGCCGGTGCGGGTATTGCGCTGGTGCAAAAAGATTTAACGGCAGCGAAATTGGCTGCTTTGTTGTTAACCGAATTGGCTGACCGCCATCATCTGATGTCG
>DATIGS010000327.1:0-15930 GCA_035481425.1 Cellvibrio sp.
AGAAATTGGCCTGCTCTGTGCAAAATTCGCGAGGAGTAGTTAACGCCCATTCAAGGCAAATTCCGGCGCCTTGATTGAGCTTGCAAAAAGGTTGGTTTCGCCGCTTTTGCAGTAGCAACTTTTACTTGGGCAGTATTTCCGGTGTTTCCCGCACTGATAGGTGCGGGCTTTTTTAGGAGTACAAGTAATGAAATTGGTAACAGCGATCATTAAGCCATTCAAATTGGATGTGGTGCGTGAAGCCCTTTCCGATATAGGCGTGCACGGTATGACCGTGACCGAAGTAAAAGGTTTTGGTCGTCAGAAGGGTCATTCCGAACTCTACCGTGGGGCAGAGTACGTGGTGGATTTTTTGCCGAAAACCAAAGTGGAGATTGCCGTCTCGGACGCTGAAACCGATTCAGTGGTTGAGGCCATCAGTAAGGCTGCCAACAGCAGCAAGATTGGTGACGGCAAAATCTTTGTTTCTGATTTGGAGCAGGTGGTGCGTATCCGCACCGGCGAAACCGGCGACCAAGCGTTGTAATTCACTTTAATAAACAGACGGGGAAAGACCAATGGAAGAGAATATTTATCATCTTCAGTACGCGATGGACACCTTCTACTTTTTAGTATGTGGTGCCCTGGTGATGTGGATGGCGGCTGGTTTCGCCATGCTCGAAGCAGGTTTGGTGCGCGCAAAGAACACCACTGAAATTTTGACTAAAAACATCGTGCTGTTTGGTACTGCAAGCACCATGTACCTGATTTGTGGTTACGCCATTATGTACGGCGGCAACTTCTTCCTGACCGGAATTGGCGATGTCGATGTTGCTGAAACCTTGAAGAGCTTCTCCGAGCGTGAAGATGGCTTCACCGGCGGTTCTATCTATTCCGGTGCTTCTGACTTCTTCTTCCAGGTAGTGTTTGCGGCGACCTGTATGTCGATCGTATCCGGTGCTGTTGCCGAACGTATGAAGCTGTGGGCATTCCTGTTGTTCTCCTTGGTGATGGTTGGTTTCATCTATCCAATGGAAGGTTCCTGGACCTGGGGCGCAGAAGGTGTGTTCGGCTTGAACCTTGATGACCAATTCGGTTTCAAAGACTTCGCCGGTTCAGGCATTGTGCATTTGGCTGGTGCTTCTGCGGCGTTGGCTGGCGTGCTGTTACTGGGTGCACGTAAAGGCAAATATGGCCCGAACGGCGAAATCAACGCAATTACCGGTGCGAACTTGCCATTGGCAACTCTGGGTACCTTGATTCTGTGGTTCGGCTGGTTCGGTTTCAACGGCGGTTCAGTGTTGAAGTTGGGCGATATCGCCAACGCTAACTCTGTTGCCATGGTTTTCCTGAATACTAACGCTGCTGCTGCCGGTGGTTTGATTGGTGCGTTGATCGTCGCCCGCTTGCTGTTTGGCAAGGCTGATTTGACCATGATCCTGAACGGTGCGTTGGCTGGTTTGGTTGCGATTACTGCAAGCCCTGATACTCCAAGTGCGTTGACCTCAACCCTGATTGGTGCAGGTGCTGGTGCATTGGTTGTATTCAGTATCCTCGGCTGGGACAAATTGCGTATAGATGACCCGGTTGGTGCTATCTCTGTGCACGGCGTTGCTGGTCTGTATGGGTTGTTGGTGGTTCCATTCACTGCTGAAGGCACTACCTTCCTGGGCCAGTTAGTGGGCGCCGCGACCATCTTCGCTTGGGTGTTCTCTGTCAGCTTGGTTGTGTGGTTCGTGATCAAGCTGGTAATTGGTATCCGTGTAACAGAAGAGGAAGAATTTGAAGGCGTTGACTTGGCTGAGTGCGGTATGGAAGCATACCCTGAGTTCACTCGCACCAAGTAATGCTAACAGCTCACCGCTGCATCAGTAGCGGTGAGCAAATACCTTACCCGCTATAAAGTTGTTGTTGATGTGTGAAACTTGGGTGTATCTTTACCCCACGTTCCCGGGCTCAAGCTGATCGCAGAATGAGTTTTCCGGCACCAGCATTCACAAGGCTCCAGCAAAGGAATTAATAATGAAACTGATCACCGCTGTTGTAAAACCGTTCAAACTTGACGACGTGCGTACTGCATTGTCAGACGTAGGTGTGCAAGGTATGACCGTGACTGAAGTGAAAGGCTTTGGTCGTCAAAAAGGCCACACCGAACTTTATCGCGGTGCTGAATATGTTGTAGATTTCCTGCCGAAAGTAAAAATTGAATTGGCTGTTGATGATTCAATGGTTGAGCAAGCAGTCGAAGCTATTACTAAAGCAGCACAAACCGGAAAAATCGGCGATGGCAAAATCTTCATTGCACCACTCGATGAAATTATCCGTATCCGTACCGGCGAAACCGGTTCCGATGCTGTTTAATTGATCGTCGCCACATAGCGCTGACGCGCTGCAACCATAAAAAACGCCACTTATTCAGTGGCGTTTTTTTATGGCAAAAATTTTTGCAGGCTGGCCCGCAGTTGTTTGATAAAACGGCGTTGCTGAATAAAAAAATACGTGGGAAGTGCAATTAATATCAAAATAAATGCGCTGGTTTGTTGCGACATACCGAGCGCCGGCCTTATTACCAGCACGAACAAAAAGCATAGTCCGGTCATGACCAATGCACTCAATAGATTGTTGCGCCAATTTTTCATTTTGCGTTCAGCGGAAAATACATCCTGATAGGCTTTTGACAATAAAGCTTGTTGTTCTACAGGAGGTAGTGCCGCTAATTCAGGAAAGTGTTTTGCGAGGTGTTTTAAGTTCATAGGCGAGATAAATAATCGATAACTGGGTGTTAAGTGCGCAGGAAATTCCGTCCATATTGACACATTGCTGTAACATTTTTTCAGGCAGGTGGCAGCCGCTAGACTTACCAATGGTTAATAACTAAAATTTGCCGCACCAGCTGCTGGTAAGATAAAAAAAGCCTAAAAATTCATCGCCGATTATCATGACGTTTAAAAGAGTCTGCGCTATAAATTAGCCGGAGCCTCTGCTGAAACACATCAAGCCGGGCTGGGATGAAAAAATACTAAGAATTCACATTGTACAAGTTTCAGGTGACATTATGACTGATGAAGACCCCATTAACGACGAAGAGATTGAAGATACTGGCGTAGACGGGGAAGAAGATGCGGAAGACGCGGAGGAGTCGCTCGACAGCGATGAAGCCAGCTATTCCAGTCCTGCCTCTAAGGCTGCAGCAGAATCCGAAGCGTTGGAAGATTTCAGTATCGCCTCTCGCCAAAAAGCGCGCGATGAGCTGGAAGCGCAAATTGCTGCGTTTTTGGCAAAGGGTGGAAAGATTAATGAAGTCCCGGCCAATGTCACCGCAGATCCACCAAAAAAACCAACACCGGATTACGGTGGTCGCCCCATCTAAATTGTGTATTCACTATCGGCCCCGCTCTGGGGCCGATTTGTTTTGGCATCTGCCTGCTCCATTTTTACTTTAAATCCAGAGGCTTAGCCTGATTGGACCGGTGCTGTTTTGCACCGTCGAATACTGGATTTTTAACTACTCATTTGAGTAGAATGGCCTCTCTTTTGCGTAGGTTCGCAACCGTACATCTGTGCGTTTTGCCAGCCGAAATCGTCTCGGGCGCGCCTGCACGTGACATCCCCCCTTGCCACAAGCGTTGGCCAAATAACTAGAGGAGCTCTGTCGAGGTGAATGAACCGCGCGCCCTGCTAAATCTCAATAATTTGTCTAAGACCTACGGCAGCAATCGAGTCCTCGACAATTTTGATCTCACCATATATGACGGTGAGTTCTTCACTTTACTAGGCCCATCAGGCTGCGGCAAAACCACAGTGTTGAGAATGATCGCCGGCCTGGAAGATACCGACACTGGCAGCATTCAATTGGACGGTCAGGATATCGGCCAGGTGCCAGCTGAAAAACGCCCCATTAACACCGTGTTCCAAAGCTATGCGCTTTTTCCGCATATGACAGTGTTCGACAATGTCGCTTTCGGTTTGCGCATGAGTGGTGTGGCAAAAGCAGAAATTGCCCCGCGCGTGACCGAAGCCTTGGAAATGGTGCGTTTGGGTGATTTTGCCCAGCGCAAGCCAGCACAACTTTCCGGTGGGCAGCAACAACGTGTGGCCATCGCGCGCGCGGTCGTTAACCGTCCCAAATTATTGTTGCTGGATGAATCCCTCTCCGCGCTCGATTACAAATTGCGCCAGCAAATGCAAATCGAACTCAAGCGCTTGCAGCGCAAACTCGGCATCACCTTTGTCTATGTAACTCACGACCAGGAAGAAGCACTTTCCATGTCGGACCGCGTTGTGGTCATGAACAGGGGCAAGGTGCAACAGCTGGGCTCACCGCGGGAAATTTATGAGCAACCGGCGAATTTATTCGTGGCAAAATTTATTGGTGAGATCAACCAATTAGAAGGCGAAATTGTTGCGGTAGATGGCAATCACGAATACGAGGTAAAAGTAGAAGGTCTGAAGTGGCGCCTGCACGCGGAGCACAACTTCAAGGTGGGCGACAAGGTAAATGTGCTGTTGCGTCCTGAAGATGTGCGTGTCGAATACATCGACGATCCGCATCCGGATCAGTATCTGGTTGGTGAGGTTGTGGAGCGCAACTACAAAGGCAAAACGCTCGACTCAATGATTCGCTTGCCTTCCGGTATTGAAGTGATTGCCAGTGAGTTTTTCGACGAAGATGATCCTTCATTCGATTACAGCCTGAACCAAAAAGTCGCCATTAAATGGGTGCCGGGCTGGGAAGTGGTGTTGCCCCATGAAGTTTAATGTCGGCCACTTCCGCTTCTGGGCCATTGGGCTCGCCAGTGTCTGGCTGACACTGTTTGTTTTTTTCCCGAATTTGCTGGTGATCCTTACCAGCTTCCTGACGCGCGATCCACAGGCGACTGTGAGCTTGCCGATCAATGCCGCGAGTTATGTGCGGACACTCGATCTCCTGTATTTGACGGTACTGTGGGATTCGCTGCGCATGTCATTGCTGGCCATGGTGTTTTGTCTGGCGATTGGCTATCCCTTTGCAATGGCAATTGTGAGCTTGCCGAAGCGCTGGCAACCGGTGATTTTATTTTTGGTGATCCTGCCATTCTGGACCAACTCCCTGGTGCGTACCTACGCCATCCAATTTATCTTGGGCAACCAGGGGATTATCAACAAGTCCTTACTCTGGCTGGGCCTGATCGATAAGCCTTTGCAGCTGCTCTACACCCAGTTTGCGGTGATCCTCGGCCTTTGTTACATCCTCCTGCCATTCATGGTGTTGCCCCTGTATTCCGCGTTGGAAAAACTGGATGTGCGTTTGCATCACGCCGCCAAAGATTTAGGGGCCGGGCCTTTGAGCCGGTTCTGGCATATCACTGTGCCGCTGACGTCGCCCGGGATCGTGGCGGGATGTTTGATGGTGTTATTGCCAGCGATGGGCATGTTCTACATCTCTGACCTGTTGGGCGGGGCGAAAAACCTGTTGCTGGGTAATGTGATTAAAACCCAATTCCTGCACACCCGCGATTGGCCGTTTGGCTCCGCGTTCAGTGTGATTTTGATTGTGCTCTTGGGCTTTATGTTGTGGCTCTATTTCCGCGCTGCCCGTTTTGTCAGTAAGCAAGGAGGACTCAATGGCTCCGATTTTTAGATGGGGTTTCATGGGCCTGGTGCTCACACTGATTTATATCCCTATTTTGGTGCTGGTGGTGAACTCCTTTAACGCATCCAAATACGGCATCAAGTGGGGCGGGTTTACCTTCAAGTGGTACGAGAAATTCTGGAATAACGATGGTTTGATGGGCGCTGCGCTTAATTCGCTCACCGTTTCTATCGTTGCTGCCAGTGTCGCCACAATCATTGGCACGCTTGCTGCTGTTGCATTACATCGCTACCAATTCAAAGGAAAGGCGCTGCTGTCGTCTATGGTGTTTGTGAGTATGCTGACACCTGAAATCGTGATGGCTATTTCATTGTTGATCGTGTTTATGGCCCTTGGCATCAAGTTGGGTTTTGTCTCTCTGGTAATTGGCCATATCACCTTCTGTCTGCCTTTTGTGATTGTGGCGGTTTATTCGCGCTTAAAAGGCTTTGATATGAAAATGCTGGAAGCGGCGCGGGACCTGGGCGCTTCCGAAAGCAGTATTTTTTGGAAAATTATCCTGCCGTTGGCATTGCCTGCTGTAGCGGCGGGTTGGTTATTGAGTTTTACCCTGTCATTGGATGATGTAATCGTCAGCGCGTTCGTGACTGGACCTGGTTATGAAATATTGCCGCTCAAGGTTTACTCCATGGTGCGGGTAGGTGTTTCGCCCGAGGTCAATGCAATTTCGACGATTTTGCTGGTTGTTTCTTTGGTATTGGTTGTTATTTCCCAACTACTCTTACGTGAGGATAAATAAGATGAAAAAATGGTTGGCCTTGGCCGCAGCACTTTTGATCGGTGGATGTTCCGATAAGCCTGAAACCCAAGCACCTGCAGAAACTACCGCAGCACCTGCAGAAACTACTGCAGCACCCGCACCAACCGGTCCGCAAAAAGTGGTGATTTACAACTGGACTGAATACATTCCCGCTGCTGTTCTGGAGCAATTCACCAAAGAAACCGGCATCGAGGTGGAGTATGCCACTTACGAAAGTAATGAGGCGATGTACGCCAAGATCAAATTGATGGATGGCAAAGGTTACGATATTGCTGTGCCATCCACCTTCTATGTCGAAAAAATGCGCAAAGAAGGCCTGATTCAGCCAATCAAGAAAGAGCTGCTGAAGAATTATGGCAATCTCGACGCAAACATGATGAACAAGCCGTACGACCCTAACAATGATTTCAGTGTTCCTTACCTGTGGGGTGCAACTTCGATTGCGGTTAATAACAAAGATGTTGATGCCAGCAAAATCACCAAGTGGGCTGATTTGTGGAAACCGGAATACGCCGGCAAATTGATGATCATGGATGACGTCCGTGACAACTTCTATGTTGGTTTGCGCGTTGCGGGCTTCCAAAACAACAGCACTAATGAAGAAGAAATCAAAGCTGCTTACGAAAAATTGAAAGCCTTGTGGCCAAGCATCAAAGTGATCAATTCCGACTCGCCAAAGACCCCATTGATTCAGGGCAACGTTAGCATCGGCGCTATCTGGAACGGCGAAGCTTATATGGCGCAACAAGAGATGGAAGACCTGCAGTACATCTATCCTGAAGAAGGTGCGGTGCTTTGGGTGGACAGTTTTGTAATTCCAAAAGGCGCTGCTAATTTGGATAACGCCCACAAATTCATCGACTTTATGCTGCGCGCTGAAAGCGCCAAGGCCGCGATCGAAGAGTTAGGATATGCCGCGCCGAACACTGCAGGTATTGCCTTGTTGGATGAAGCGTTGCGCACTAATAAAACCGTATTCCCATCGGCGGAAGACATTGCCAAAGGCAGTTTCCACCAGGATCTGGGCGATACAGTTTTGGTTTACGAAAAATATTGGGAGTTGCTGAAAGCAGGTCAATAAAACTGCGTAACAGATCAGCTGAGACGCCAGCCTAGTGCTGGCGTTTTTTTTTGGTAGTAAGTTGAATTAGGCCTCGCCAAAAGCCGGCCAATCCCCCTCGTGTAAGTCAGAGTGTTATCATGGCCACCATTATTTGTTTATTGCGGCCTCTACCATGACTTACTCTGCTGCGCGCCCATTGCGTATCGCCACCCGTAAAAGTTTACTTGCCCTTTGGCAGGCTGAATATGTCAAAGCTGAATTGGAAAAATATCACCCCGGCCTGGTGGTTGAGTTGGTACCGCTCACCAGCCGCGGCGATAAAATTCTGGATGTACCACTCGCCAAAGTGGGCGGCAAAGGCCTGTTTGTAAAAGAACTGGAGCAGGCCTTGTTGGCAGGAGAGGCCGATATTGCTGTTCACTCCATGAAAGATGTGCCGATGGATTTCCCGGAAGGCTTGGGGCTTTCGGTGATTTGCCCGCGCGAAGATGCGCGCGATGCGTTTGTCTCCAATCGGTTTAATAGCCTGGATGAATTGCCTCCGGGTTCAGTGGTTGGCACCTCCAGTCTGCGTCGCCAATGCCAGTTATTGGCGAGTCGGCCGGATTTGCAGATTAAATTTCTCCGTGGCAATGTACAGACACGCCTGCAAAAATTGGATGACGGTGAGTACGATGCAATTATCCTCGCCGCAGCGGGTTTGATTCGCCTGGAATTGAAAGAGCGGATCCGCGCATTTATCGCGCCCGAGCAAAGCCTGCCGGCGGGCGGGCAAGGTGCTGTAGGGATTGAATGCCGGGTCGACGATGCGGCGACTATTGCGCTGCTGAAACCCTTGCATCATCAAGCGACAACTGAACAAGTGCTGGCAGAGCGCGCGATGAACCGCCATCTGCAAGGCGGCTGTCAGGTGCCCATCGCCTGCTATGCTATTCATCGTGGCGACCAATTATGGTTGCGTGGCTTGGTGGGTTCGCCGGATGGCAGTGAAATGCTATTTGATGAGATTTCCGGTCCGGTGGCCGATGCAGAAAAAATCGGTGTTGAATTGGCGGAGCGATTGCTTGCTGCCGGTGCCGATAAAATCCTTGCCGAGGTTTACGCGAGCGCGGATTAACCCATGGCTGATTTACCGCAAGATTACTGTGTTGTTATCACCCGACCGGAAGCGCAGGCTGCGCCTTGGGCAGAACATCTGGAATCGCTTGGTTTTAATTGTGCGCGCCTGAATTTGTTGGCAATTTCTGCCGTTGAAGATGAAGCTAAAATTCGCGCGATCAAAAATAAAATTCTGGATTTTGACCTCTACCAGAAAGCTATTTTTGTCAGCCAAAATGCGGTTGATTTCGGTATGCAGTGGCTGGAGGATTACTGGCCGCAATTGCCGATGGGGATTAGTTATTTTGCTGTCGGCGTAACTACAGCAAAAAAACTAACCGGCTATGGCGTGGTCGTACAGGATCTGGCCGCCAGTAGCAGCGGTGGCATGACGAGCGAAGATTTGCTCAGCGCAGAACATTTACAGCAAGTTGATGGCGAAAAAATTCTGATTTTTCGCGGATGCGGCGGACGTGGCCATCTCGCAGAGGAATTGCGCAAGCGCGGTGCCCAAGTGGAGTACTGTGAATTATATGAGCGTGATTTACCCAAACTGGCGCCTGAACAGTTGCGACAACTAAAGGTCACTAATGAGGCGAATCACCCACAGATGATTATTAGCTTGCACAGTGGTGAAAGCTTACAAAATTTGTTGGCGGTAGTAGCGCAATTAGCTCCTACCGAACAACACCTGATGCGCAGCTGGTTGCACGGCACCATAATACTGGTTCCTAGCCAACGCATTGTTGCTGCCGCGCAAGCAGCAGGATTCAATCGCATTATTTGTGCTGAAAATGCCACCGATAGCGCCATGACGGCGGCCTTGCTGGATTATTGCCGCACACACGAGTGCATTACATTACAGGATTAACACAGTGACTGATTCCGATACAACTCTCCAACAGCCTGCCACCAGCACACCGGTGTACACACCGACACCGGTAAAAACCCACACGGCCAGTTTTGTCCTGTTATGGTTGTTTGTCATAGTGATTATTGCAGCCATGGCTTACGGCGCATTTTTTGTTTGGCAACATTCCAAAAGCCAGCAGCAACTGGTCGATAGTTTGCGTACCCAGATTGAAGAGCAGGCGCAAACAATGGAAGCCCGGCAACAATTGTTGGAAGACAACCTGGAGAAAGAATTTGTCGAGCAACAATCTGCCATCCAAACCAATCTGAATGATTTGGCTGAACAAGTCGATAGCAATAATGCGCGTTTGCTCTCGCTCTCGAGTGTCAACCGCGACGAATGGAAATTGCAAGAAGCGCAGTATCTTTTGCGTCTTGCGGACCAGCGCATCCTGTTAGAAAAAGATAGCCAAAACGCATTGGCGTTGGCGCTTTCGGCCGATGATGTGTTGCGTGAAGTGGATCAAGCCGATTTGGTGGGCGTGCGTAAATTATTGGCAGAAGAAATCGCGGTGCTGAAGTTGGTGGGCGTAATTGATCGCGAAGGCATTTATTTACGTTTGTCGGCGCTGTCCAACCAAATCGATGCGATTCCTTTTATATCGCCATTGGGCTCGCAGGAAGATGTATTGGAAGAGGAGGTTGCTCCGGCCGATGAAACCTTCAAACAAAAAATCACACGCAAATTTTATGACCTGTTGCACAAGTTGGGTTCTTATGTGCGCGTGCGCGATCACGGAAAAACAATCAATGCAGTATTGCCGCCTTCGGAACAAAAATATCTGCAACAAAATTTGCGCCTAATACTGGAGCAGGCGCAAGTTGCCTTGCTGCGCAATGAAGAAAATATTTATCAGGAAAGCCTGGTAAAAGCACAAAACTGGATCAATCAATATTACGCGCTGAATGAAAAAGCGACAGCAGTATTGGAAGAATTGCAAGCCTTGCAGAAAGAAGAAGTTTCTCCCGATTTAACCAACTTCAGTAACTCTTCTGCTGCGCTGACTGAGTATATTGCCAAGCGTGAAAAAATGGCCGCTGCACGTCGCGGGGTGCGCTAATGAGACGTCGTCTGTTTAAAGCGATCATCTTTTTCCTAATCGCCTGCGGTGTAGTGTTTTTGCTCTGGCGTGGAGATGGCTATTTATTGATTGCCTATGGAACCAAAACTATTGAGATGACCCTTTGGGTTGCCGCTTTGGCTGCCGCACTTTTGTACCTTGCTATTTGGTTGGTGCGCAAGTTGATGCTCGGTGGTGTGGAAATGGCGCGCCGCTTCCGCGAAATATTTTTATTTGGCAGTGTTGAACGGGCACAAAAGCGTGCAGCAAATGGTATGGTTGATTACCTCACTGGTGACTGGTTTGCCGCGCATAAGAAATTGGTGCGCACACTCGACAAAGTGGAATATCCGCTAGCCAATTATATTGCCGCGGCGCGCAGCAGCTTCGAAATGGGCGATGAAGCCGAGTCGGAAAATATTCTCGATAAAGCCCTGACGATTGCGCACAGCGAATTGCCAGTGGCGTTAACCCGGGCGCGTTTTCATGTGCAGTCGGGCCGCTATGAAGAGGCGATTGCGATTTTAAAACCGATCGATATCAAAATGCCGCGCCAACCAGCAGTGCTGGATTTAATGCACCATATCTACATCGCGCAAAAAAATTGGCGTGCTTTGGAGGATATGTTCCCGGCTATGCGCAAGGCAAAAGTGCTTTCGAATGTCGAGTTTGAAGCTTTGGATGTGCTGCTGGCGTGCGAAAAAATGAAAGCACAAAGCGAGCAAAGTAAATCGCTGTTGATTGCCGAGCGTTTGCCATCATTGCAAAATTTGTGGAGATCTTATTCCCGTGGCGTGCAGAAAATGCCACCGGTGGTTACCGCTTACGCGCAGGCATTGGCGGAAAATTATCAGGACCAGGAAGCCGAAGTGATTGTGCGCAAGGCACTATCGAATAATTGGTACGAGCCTTTGGTACATCTTTACGGCCAACTGCAAGTAAAAGAAATTCATAGCCAAATCCGCACGGTGGAAGGTTGGCTGAAAACCAAACCGCAGGATCCGGCATTACTGCTCACGATGGGAAGATTGATGCTGCGCAATCAGCAACGCGAATTAGCGCGCGAATATTTCCAACGCAGTTTGAATCAGCAGAAAAGTCTGGAAGCGAGTATGGAAATGAGTCAGTTGCTGGAGCAGATGGGCGAGCATCAGCGCGCCAGTGAATATTATCGGTTGAGCATTGGGCTTGCGGGTAAGGCGCAGGACGGAGTGAATATCCAGCAATAGCCAACCGCGCTGAAAAATAACAATGTTCTATTTAATGGCGAGTTACCGCTATGTCTTAGCGGTCGCGCTTATCCTGCTGGTTGGTGCGGGTTTATTAACCTTCGCACCACTGCCGTCCTCCCTCACCCATGCACCCTATGCGACACTCTTGCTGGCGCGCGACCAAAGTTTATTGGGCGCGAGCATCGCCGCTGACCAGCAATGGCGTTTTGCACCGGTGGATTCGCTGCCGGATAAATATAAAAAATCGCTGCTGTTATTTGAAGATCAACATTTTTATCGCCATCCGGGCATTAATCCACTTTCGATTGCGCGTGCAATGCAAGGAAATTTGCGTGCAGGAACAGTGACAAGCGGTGGCAGCACTATCAGTATGCAATTGGCGCGTTTGTTACGGCAGGCTGATTATTTGCAGAACAATAAAAAATTGCCGCCGCGCAGCATGACCAGCAAATTATTGGAAGCTGCACGCGCATTCCAGTTGGAGTGGCGTTTTAGCAAAGAAGAAGTATTAATTCATTACGCGAGCCAGGCGCCTTTTGGCGGCAACATTGTCGGTTTACGCGCGGCTGCCTGGCGTTACTTTGGACGGGCTCCGGAACATTTATCCTGGGCGGAATCTGCATTGCTTGCGGTTTTGCCCAATAGCCCGGCGCTGATTCATCCGGGGCGACAGCGCGATCTGCTTAAACAAAAACGCGATCGGTTATTAACGCGTTTGCACGAGAAAAAATATTTTTCCGATCTGGATTTGCAGCTGGCATTAATTGAACCTCTGCCGGATCGACCCCAGCCGCTGCCGCAACTGGCTCCGCATTTGTTGGCGACATTAAAACGACAGCACCCAGACCAATACGTATTTCACAGCAGTATTGATCCGTTTATACAGCGCATCGCCGCACAAGTGAGTGAGCGTCACAATACGCGGTTAGCTAATGAAGGCGTCAATAATATTGCGCTGGTTTTGATTGATCACGAGCGCATGGAAACGCTCGCATATGTTGGGAACCAGGCATGGCAACAGCAGCAGCGCTACGCGCCCGATCTGGATATAGTGCAGCGCCCGCGCTCAACAGGCAGTATTTTAAAACCGCTGTTATATGGTTTGATGCTGCAAGAAGGCGAGCTTGCACCAACCAGTTTAATTCCCGATATTCCTACCCAATTTGGTGGCTATAGCCCCAAAAATTACGATCGCAGTTTTCGCGGTGCCGTGCCTGCGCAATTTGCGTTGGCGCATTCATTAAATATTCCCGCCGTGCGAATGTTGCGCGACTATGGCATCGGAAAATTTCAGGGCAAATTACAGGCGATGGGGATGACAACTTTATTTCGCCCGGCCGATGATTATGGTCTCACATTAATTTTGGGCGGCGCCGAAGGCACGCTGTGGGAACTCACCGGTATTTATGCTCGGCTTGCTGCGAGCGCGCGCGACGGCAATATTAATCAATCCGCACCGGCACTGTTACTACAAGAAAAGAAACAACCATCAACAATTAAGCCTGTTATCCAACAAGGAGCTGCATGGTTAACGCTGCAAGCATTAATTGATGTGGCGCGCCCCGGTAACGATAATTACTGGCGCGATTTCTCCGGCAGCCAAACTATCGCGTGGAAAACCGGTACCAGTTATGGATTGCGCGACGCATGGGCAATTGGCAGCAATGGGCGCTACACACTCGGTGTGTGGGTGGGCAATGCCGGTGGTGAGCCAGCCAGTTTTATCAGCGGGCAAAGTAGCGCGGCGCCGATTTTATTTGATGTGTTTGATGCACTGCCAAGTGTCAATTGGTTTGCAAAACCGGCGCACGAACTCAAAACTATTTCGGTGTGCCAGGATGATGGTTATCTCACCGGCGGGCAATGCGATGCCATGGATATGGAAATTCCTGCGACCAGCCATTTTGATAGGGTCACTCAAAATCATCGCCACATCCACCTCGATGCCAATGAACAATTTCGCGTACATAACCGCTGCGAAACCGTAAGCAATATGCGCCCGCGCAATTGGTTTGTATTGCCGCCCACGCAAGAATTTTATTGGCGCCAGCATCACAGCGAATACAAGTCACTGCCGCCCTGGCGCAATGATTGTGTAGCTGATTTATTGCAAGTCGATGAAGACCAACCGATAGAATTGATTTACCCAAATGAAGAAAGCCGCATTTATATTCCAATGGATTTGGATGGCAAACGCAGCCGTGTCATTTTAAAAGCGGTGCACCGAAATCCTGCCGCGCAATTGTATTGGCACCTCGATGATGAATTCCTCGGTGAAACGAAAATCTTTCATGAACGCGAAGCCGCGTTGGAACCGGGGCTGCATAGGTTAATGATCATCGATAAACAGGGCTATAAATTGGAGCGACGTTTTCGGGTGATAGGCAAGGAACTGAATAAGTAGCGATGAAGTAAGTGCACCCAGGGATAAATATCATCTGTGATATCTATCCCTCGCTTATTTATCTACAGGTTTTTTTCGCAAGAATTTTATTTGCGCCGCACAAACGGAACATTTGTGGTCATATAGGTGGCGCTGCGCCACAACCATTCTACCGGCCCATAATAGAAACGTTTTACCCACCAGTGTGCTATGGCAATTAACAAGCTATAAAAAAGGATGCCGATTAACAAACTATTGGTTTGCCCGAGGGTCAGGTAACCGCCGTATCCGGCGGGATAAAATAAAGGGATGCCCACTACCGCCTGGATTAAATAAATACTCAGGCTGATGCGGCCGCAAGGTGCAAGCAAATGCAATATTCTTCCGCTTGGTTTCCAAAAATAGGCTTGCATAAATAGCAGGATGAGTGCTGCCATAACGGCCGTGCTTAAATATGAACCTGCCAATTGTTCCAGATACATTTTCGCCATGCCTTTTTCCTGGAAGAAAGTTGCCGGCAATTGCTTGAGATAATTCTCCACAAAATAAAACAGGGCAGATGCTGCCAGTGCGATAACCAAGGCGATTGCTCGGGCTTTGGTGAAGCGCTCGGGCTGGGTGAAAAAACCGATGCGCCCCAGTAGCAATCCAACAATAAATAAACCGACTAATTGAATGCCGCGCCCGGACTCCACAAAAAATAGCCATTTTGCCGTCAATCCATCCCAACTATTAATAGCAATCAGCTCGGCAAAATTCGCCTTTGCCAATGCATTGTAAACAGCGGGGAACACCGCCCAATGCGCGGGCGCGTCATTAGCGCCGGGCCAATTATGCAGCGCGGCATAAAATTGATAATAAAATGGCAGTTGTGCCAAACAGAGCAATGCAGCAATAAGCAGCCAGCGGTTGCTGAGCTTTTGAACGAACAACAAACTCAGGCCGATGATGCCGAGCACCGACAAAATATCGCCAAGATACAAGAGCGTGTGCACATAACCTATGGCGAGCAATATCACCAAACGCCAGGCAAAACGGTAGCTAAAATTCACGCCTTTCTTTGCCTGGTTATCCATGATGATAAAAAAGCTTAAGCCAAACATAAGCGCAAAAATCGCATAGGCTTTGCCGGCAAATAAAAAGAAAACGATATTGTGTAAAAGGGTTGGATCCTGGTTAATCCAGTAGAGTTCGAAATACTCCATAAAATGCACAAGGCAAATACCCAGAAGGGCGAAACCACGAATAGCATCGACCAGTTCTACCCGTTGGGGAATACCGGGCTGTTGTAGGCTTAAGGTTGTCATAGGGAATAATCGTCGCAGATGTTATTGGTATAGGTTTTTCACCGGGGTCAGCCAAGAATAGTCTAGACCTGACGATCATTATGTCTGCTTAAGAATTGTTAAATCGTTCGATTAAAAGCCTGATCGTTGCCACTTTGCTTGCGGGTGAGCGAATTAGGTGGGACGCGACTTCAGAAGAATCAAAAGGAGGGATTTGCGAAGCGTAAATTCCAGTTATTTTCTAATCTGAAATTCACGCACGCGATGAGTGTTCACTAGTTTATGGCGGGAACCATCTGTCTCTTTCTAAAAGGAACATTGATTGTCATGTAGGTTGCGCAGCGCCATACCCATTCGACCGGACCATAATAAAAGTGTTTGGTCCACCAATGTGCCCATATCACCAATAGTGTATAGACCGCGATGCCAAGTAACAGGCTATTGGTTTGACCAATGGTTTCATACCAGCCCAAACCAAACGGATAAAAGAGCGGGATGCATATCAGTGACTGTGCAAGGTAAAC
>DATIGS010000328.1:0-19464 GCA_035481425.1 Cellvibrio sp.
GAAACTTGCGCGAGGCCATGGGCCAATACGATTTTATCGCCCACTTGATAACCCAATTTGCGCGCGACTGCTGCGCCTATCACCAGATCATATTTTCCAGAAAATGACTTTCCTGCAGAAAAACTTAAATTCTGTTTTTTACCATAGGCGTAGTGCGCAAAAAAATCCGGCGTGGTGGCCACTACACGATGGCCCTTGTGTGAATCGCCCATGGCCAGCGGAATTATCCACTTCACCTGACTGTGTTTGGCCAACTCTTCATAGGTTTGCCAGCGGATGGTGTGACTGCTGCTACCCATATGAAAAACGGAATACAACAATAAATTTAATGCACCACCGCGCGCGCCCACGATTAAATCGGTTCCCGATAGCGTATTGTCAAAACTCTCTTTCACTTGGGTACGCAAATGATTAATACCGAGCACCAGCAAAATTCCAATGGTAAGAGAAAGAATGGTGAGTAATATAGTGCCGCGGCGGTTGAGCAAACTTTTACTTGCAAGACGCAAACGCATCATCCCGTCACCCCATTCATTTTGGATGCAGCGATTGAATCGACGCGAAAGGCTTGCATGTTGAGGACGCGGTCAAAGCGCGGCAAGAGTTGTTGATCGTGGCTGACAAAAACCAAACAGGTTTTTTCATCCAGCAATTCAAATAGCATATGCATAAATTCTTCACGCAGGTCTGCATCCAATGCCGAGGTGGGTTCGTCAGCAATAATAATGCGCGGGCTCCCCAATAGCGCCCGCGCGAGTGCAACACGCTGTTGTTGCCCGACACTGAGTTTATGCGCTTGTTGTTGGGCCACCTGCGCGATTCCCAAGCGATCGAGCAGTACCGGAATTTGCGCAATTGCGGCCTGTTTTTGATCGCGCGGTAAGAACTCGATGCGCATGCGCAAATTATCAACACAATTGAGATAGGGAATTAAATTGAATTGTTGAAAAATAATACCCATCTGCTGCGCACGGAATTGATCGCGCTGACGATTACTTAATTGGGTTAGATCTGTATCAAACAGATGAATGCTGCCCACGCGCGGCAATACTACCCCCGCTATCAAGTTCAACAGCGTGCTTTTCCCCGACCCGGAAGCGCCGTATAAAAAAATCTTTTCACCGGGTGCAATACGCAAATCATCAATAACGAGAAAAGGCGAATCCTGTTTACCCCAGGCATATTGAACGGACTCTAACGAAATTGCAGTGTTGCTCTCGCTGTTATTCATGCTGTTTTTCATAAACAAGGCTTGTATGATGACGCTGTTAATCCTGCCGGTGCAGGTGTGATAGTAATGTGAGACACCTAATGATGAAACTCTATCCGACAACACTCAATTCACTTTGCTCGAATTTTCATTCGCTTTGCTTTTATTTCTTTGCAATGACAATCCTGCTGCTCGCGAATGCCGTTCACGCAGCGCCCGAAAATGTGGCGCGCCCCTCAGTGACCGTTGAATGGACAGAACTATTGCCCGACGAGGATTTACGTTTATTGGAATCCATCCCGCAGGTTGATCATGAATCACTCAGCGACGAGCAACTTGCACAGGATCTACCCGCGGAAGGCTTCAATAGCAACACATCAGCATTTGAAGACCAGGTTGCCAAAGCCATCGCTGATTCAAAACAATCCATTGACGATAAAAAATCCGGGCGCGATTGGCGCGACGCACTCAAATCTACCAAGGTGCGTCCCGAATTTAATAACAAACGTATCCGCATTGCAGGTTACATAGTGCCCATCGAGTACGACGATAACCAGGTCATCACCGAATTTTTTCTGGTGCCCTACTTCGGCGCCTGCATCCATGTTCCACCGCCGCCGCCCAATCAATTAATTTACGTTAAACACCCGGAGGGCTTTCAATTGCCTGACCTCTACACTCCCTTTTGGGTGGACGGCACTGTGGTGATAGAAACCCAGGAAAATGAACTCGGTCTATCGGCCTACTCCATGCGCAATGTAAAACTTGTCCGCTATGAAGAACCGCAGGAGCCGGAGTTTTTGAATTAATATCGCAAAACTATATTCATTCAATTCCCGACTACTAATGCGCGTGACCTTGCGTCCACGCAGGAAATGGATCCGGTAGGGTTTTCCAAAATTCTTGCCCTTGTAATACTTCTTCTTCCGTGAGCAAGCATTTGTCCAATTGCTCGACCACAAATTCTTTATCGATATTTTGACCAATAAAAACCAGCTCCTGGCGCATATCGCCAAAAGGTTCCACCCATTTATCCATGATGTAATTTACATGGTCTTCATCTTCTGGCCATTGCTCTTTAGGAACGGCTTTCCAGAACATGCCCGCAGCTCCATGCTGCGCAATACCGCCCGCCTGGCTCCACTGCCCTGCCCATTGCGGGCGCGAGGCCAACCAAAAAAATCCTTTTGAACGAAGTAACTTTCCTTTCACGGCTGGACTCGAGAAAAATTCATAAATTTTTTCCGGATGAAACGGACGGCGCGCATGGTAGGAAAAACTGCTGATGCCGTACTCCTCTGTTTCTGGCGTGTGCTGCCCGCGCATTTCTTTTAACCAACCCGGCGCTTGCTGGGCTTTTTCAAAATTAAATTTTCCGGTGTTGAGTACTTTATCCAGGGACACTTGCCCACGTTCAACGGGAATAATTTCAGCGTCCGGATTGAGTTTGGTTAAAATCGCATGCAACTCGGCAAGCTTTTCAGCAGAAATCAGATCCGTTTTACTGATTAACAACAGGTCGCAAAATTCGATTTGATCGACAAGTAAATCCGCTACGTTGCGTTCATCTTCTTCGCCCAGACTTTCACCGGTTTCTTGCAGCGAAAACGCATCGTAGTAGTCATTTAAAAAATTCACTGCATCGACCACCGTGACCATAGTATCCAGCCGGGCAACCTGGGAGAGGCTTTGACCGTCCTCACCCTCAAAAGTGAATGTTTCGGCAATCGGTAAAGGCTCGGATATACCCGTCGACTCAATCACCAGATAATCAAAGCGCCCCTCTTTGGCCATGCGGTTAACTTCGACGAGTAAATCTTCGCGCAAGGTGCAGCAAATACAGCCATTGCTCATCTCCACCAATTTTTCTTCCGCGCGATTTAATTCCACCTGATTTTGGATCAGCGACGAATCAATATTCACCTCGCTCATATCGTTTACGATCACCGCAACGCGACGATTTTCGCGATTATTCAAAATATGGTTGAGCAGCGTGGTTTTACCGGCACCTAAAAAGCCGGACAAAACAGTAACAGGGAGCAAAGGGACGGGTAAGTTCATAAACGGTTGCCTTCTATTTTGTCGCTATAACACAGCCAAACCAGCGTTGATTACCGGCAAATTGGCGCGGAATGGAGAACTCAGCCCTGAAATAGGCCAAATTTCAACCAAAACAATAATGTTATAATGTAACAAAAAAAGGCAAAAAACAACGCCTTACTTCAGCGTTGGCATTACGAACTCCGCCGCCACATCTCCTTCCGGCCAGCGAGTGGTAATGGCTTTGCGACGGGTGTAAAAACGCACACCTTCCATACCATGCATATGATTTGCACCAAATAGCGAGCGCTTCCAACCACCGAATGAATGAAAAGCCATAGGCACAGGGATGGGGACATTTACGCCGACCATGCCCACTTGCACCTCGTGTGTGAATTTGCGTGCGACAGCCCCGTTGCGGGTAAAGATGGCTACGCCATTGCCAAATTCGTGGGTATTTATGAGCGCGACTGCGCTCTTGTAGTCCGGCACGCGAACGACACATAACACCGGGCCAAAAATTTCATCGCGATAAATTTTCATTTCGGTGGTGACACGGTCGAATAAACAGCCACCTAAAAAATATCCATCTTCGCCACCGGCCACGTTTATTCCGCGTCCATCAACCACCAGCGTTGCACCTTCCTGTTGCCCCAGGGCAACATAATCGGTCACTTTTTTGCAGTGCTCTTTACTGATCAACGGCCCCATATCCAGGCCTGTGTGTGCACCATTACCAATGCGAAGTGCGCGCACTTTCAGTGCAAGTTGTTCGACCAAGGCATCGGCAATATCACCCACGGCGACCGCGACCGAGATCGCCATACAGCGCTCGCCTGCTGAACCATAAGCCGCTCCCATCAGCGCACTCACTGCTGCATCCAGATCTGCATCAGGCATTACCAATAAATGGTTTTTTGCACCGCCTAACGCTTGCACGCGTTTGCCCGCAGCAGAACCCTGGCGATAAATTTCCTCTGCAATAGGCGTTGAACCCACAAAACTCACCGCTTGTATATCCGGGTGAACCAACAGCGCTTGCACCGTTTCTTTATCGCCATTGATCACATTAAAAACACCATCGGGTAAGCCTGCCTCTTTCAACCATTCGGCAATCAGTAAGGATGCAGATGGATTTTTTTCCGAGGGTTTCAACACAAAACAATTTCCGCAGGCGATTGCGACTGGCCACATCCACATAGGCACCATCGCGGGGAAATTAAATGGCGTAATACCGGCGACCACACCCAGTGGCTGGTTAAGTGTGTAAGCATCTACCGCACTGCCGACCTGTTCGGTAAAGTCGCCTTTTAATAAATGCGGAATGCCGCATGCAAATTCGACGACCTCAATTCCACGAATAATTTCGCCTTTTGCATCGTCTGTGACTTTGCCGTGCTCGCGCGTAATAACGGCGGCCAGCTCATCGATGCGCGCCTCAATAATGGTTTTAAATTTAAATAAAATGCGCGCGCGATTAAGCGGCGTCATTGCCTGCCATGCCGGAAACGCCTGCTTCGCCGCTGCGATCACCGCATCTACTGCGGCGGCATCTGCAAGCTCAACATCAGCAATATGCTCACCCGTGGCGGGATTGAAAACCGGTGCCTTACGCGCACCTGCTGCGATATTTGTCCCTGCAATAAAGTGATTAATCTTGTGCACGCACTACCCCCAATTCAAACGGTTGAAAAGACGATAACAAAACAGATAAGCGATTTTCATCAGGTTCAACAACTCATGTAAATCTTTATAGCACGCAATAACCGACTTGGACGGCAAGTTAATGTCAACTTCAACACGGTTATTAATTCACATCTATCTGCCATGCAACAAACTAGCCCATTTATTGCTAGGCAATAGAGTAGTGTCGACAAAATTTGATTGGGTTTTTAATCAAACGCAATAAACAGGAAAAAGCCGCGATGTAAAAATACGCAAAATCAGGAGCAACACTAAAGATTGGACTAAGATTGAAATAAATAACAAACGAAATACGCCAGCTTGCCATAGCAATAACTGCATATTCATCCGCAAGGTTTGGAGAAGTTTGATATGACTCAAGAACGCAAAATCCAGGGCCGAGGCATTGACCACATCCGCTTGACCTCGCATGCGATAGAAATGCCCTTTAATGCGCCTAAAATTAATTGGTTTGCGGAACAGCCTAGCGAACGCGGCCCGGTGATAGGCACGATCTCGGATAAGCAACAACGTAACTGTATTGGCAGCCATGGTGGCAGCTACACCATTTATCGCGCACTCTCGATTGCGGCAGGAAAATATCCAGCCAGCCATAAACCCGATCTGCACAACACCCAACCCACCGACTTAATCAAACCACAACCCTCGTGGTTTGAACCGGGAAAAATTATTTCACTCGATCCTTGGGGCGCACATATTGTCGATGCCTTTGGTGACTATTTGGAAAAAGGCTACAACATCCAGCCCAGCATTGCGGTCACCCAAGCCTATTTGAAATTGCCGGAGATTTACGATGCGATCAGCAAGGGTCGATTGCAAATCGATGGCAAATTCATCAACTCTGCAGGCGATCTTAAAGTCACCAAAGTAGCGATTGATCCGGTGTGGCATTTACCCAGTATCGCGGCACGTATCGGGCTGGATGAAGGTAGCCTGCGCAAAATTTTATTTCGCGAAACCGGCGGCATGTTTCCCGAACTAGTGACCCGCTCCGATTTAAAAGTGTTATTGCCGCCGATTGGCAGCACCACCGCCTATATTTTTGGCAATGTCAGTGATCTCTCCAATCCCGAAATAGAATTAACCTGTCGCGTGCACGATGAATGCAATGGCTCTGATGTGTTTGGCTCCGACATTTGCACCTGCCGCCCCTACCTCACCCACGGTATAGAAGAAGCGGTAAAAACAGCGCAGAGAGGCGGTGTGGGTTTAGTGGTGTATTACCGCAAGGAAGGCCGTGCGTTGGGTGAAGTGACTAAATTTCTGGTTTATAACGCACGCAAACGCCAAGTGGGTGGCGACAGTGCCGCCACCTATTTTGCGCGAACCGAATGCGTGGCTGGCGTGCAAGATGCGCGCTTCCAGGAGTTAATGCCAGATGCCTTACATTATTTCGGCATTCGAAAAATTCACAATTTACATTCCATGAGCAATATGAAATACGATGCCATTACCAAAAGTGGCATAGAAGTGGTGAATCGTTTAAGTATTCCTGATTATTTAATTCCCAGCGACGCGCAAGTCGAAATAGAAGCAAAAAAAGCAGCCGGTTATTTCACTCAGGATACCGTACGCACCGGCGAAGCACTGGAACAGGTCAAAGGCAGGGATTTGGATTTATGAATGAAATCACCGGTTTTATATTAAGCCCGAAAGGTATTCGCGCGCGCGCGCAACAAATTTATCAACTCGCACAGCAAGGCAAAACCCATTTTGAAATTCACGAACATAAACTGACAGAGGTTAGCGATTTTGTATTGCAAGTGATTGCAGAAAATTATCCCGATAACAATGTGCCCTACCATTCACGCTGGCGCCATTATGAAGTAGGCAACCAAAGCCAACTGAAACAGTTGCGCACAATAGAACAATCACTTTCGTCGATTGAGCGCGCTAAACTTGGGCTGGATTTAATATTACCTTCCGTATTAGTCGATGCGGGCGCAGGACCGGATTGGCAATACAGCTCCAGCAATTCGGTTACCGTCGGCCGTTCAGAAGGTTTAGGCCTCGCAAGCTTGGATATGTTTTTAGCGGGTGGCCTTTCTCATAATAAAGAGTCGCACAGGAAAAATGTTGAAACTAGTGCTGCTGGATTAAAAGCCGTCAGCGTAGAAAGTTTTAGCGAGCATTTTAAGGTCAGCAAAACCAATCCACTTTTGGGCGTTGAAGGCCGCGTGCAATTATTGCGCAGCCTTGGCGATGCGATACTTGCGCAACCAAATATATTCCCCAACCAGCGCCCCGGCGATTTAGTGGATTATGTATTAACGCATTACCAATACACGCCCACCGCCAGCCAAATCATGACGATGATAATTACCTTTTTAGGCGATATTTGGCCGGGTCGTTTAATTCTGGATGAGACCAACCTTGGCGATACCTGGTTCTATCCACCACTCGGTGAAGGCACTCAGGCTTATGTTCCCTTTCATAAATTAAGCCAATGGATCAGTTATTCCGTTATCGAAACACTTGCTAATAATGGTTTTACGGTGACAGGCGTTGAAGAGCTCACAGGTCTTGCAGAATATCGCAATGGCGGCTTGATGCTGGACTCAGGCTTGATTAGCTTGCGTAACCCCGCCGACGCCGCAACATTATGGGCACCGGGTAGCGAAATTATTATTGAATGGCGCGCACTGACCATATGCCTGCTCGATAAAATTGGCGAGAAAATTGTGCAATCGTTGCACACCACCGCCGCACAATTTCCGCTAGCCAAAGTGTTGGAAGGCGGAACCTGGGCCGCAGGCCGTAAGTTAGCGCAACAGAAGCGAAACAATTTAACGCCACCATTAAATATCCAAAGCGATGCAACAGTTTTTTAAAAATTCCCACAAAAAGAATTAACGCGCGCTGATTCAATCAGCTAAGGAACGAAAATGCCCGTTACCCTTATCGACAATCCATTAATGCAACATAAGTTGGCATCACTGCGCAATGAAAATACGCCGGCAGATTCTTTTCGCCGTGTGATGGTGCAAATGAGCGTGCAAATTTTTTATGAAGCCGCGCGTGATTTGCCTTATGCAGCGCAAACGATCAAAACGCCGTTTGCCAGTACCGAAGTAAACCGCATCAGCAAGAGCGTAGTATTAATTCCAGTGATGCGCGCGGGCCTGGGTATGTCTGAAGCTATTGTGAATTTATGGCCGGATGCAGCGGTAGGCCATATCGGGATTTATCGCGATAAGTTTATTCAAAACACGGTGGAGTATTATTTTAAAATGCCCAAAGGCGTGGTGAATTCCGCCATTTTTGTGCTTGACCCGATTATCGCCACGGGTGATACGGCAATTGCCACTATCGACCGCCTAAAAGAAATCGGCTGTAGCGATATTCGTTATTTATCGCTTCTAACGTCGCAGCAAGGAGCCGAGGGCTTGATGCAAACTCACCCGGACGTAAAACTTTTTGCAGTCTCGACCAGTGACAGCATTAATGATGATGGCTATCTCACTCCTGGTTTGGGCGACGTGGGTGCACGCTACTACAACACGCTGTAGTAACAATTATGCGGGCTGATCAGTCAGCATTTAAAAACTTTTCTTGTACACATGAAAAGGCCGACTCACTATGAATCGGCCTAGGAAATTTAATTCTTATCTGGGTGTACCAAATATGCGATCCCCTGCATCACCCAGCCCCGGCAAAATATAACCTTTTTCATTCAAACATCGATCTATAGCAGCGACATAAATATCGACATCCGGATGCCTGGCTTGCACTCGTTCGATGCCCTCGGGCGCCGCCACCAAAAATAAACCAATAATTTTTTTGCAGCCTTTTTGCTTCAACAAGTCAATGGTCGCAAGCAAGGTTCCACCCGTAGCCAGCATTGGGTCAACAATTAACGCGGTGCGAATGCTGACATCTTTAACAACCTTATCAAAATACGCGACTGGTTCCAGCGTTTCTTCGTTGCGATACAAGCCCACAACACTCACTTTAGCATTGGGAATAATACGCATCACTCCATCCAACATTCCCAAGCCCGCACGCAAAATTGGCACTATGGTGATTTTCTTGCCCTTTATTTGCACTATTGGTGATTGGTAATTATTCCAGTCAGTAACCGTTGTCGCTTCTGTGGGTAAATCACGCGTGGCTTCATAGGTGAGCAAATTCCCAAGTTCACTCGCCAACTCCCGAAAATCTTTACAACTTAAACTCGCGTCCCGCATTAAACCAATTTTATGTTGCACTAACGGATGGGTAATTTGATGGACAGCCATAATTAAACCCCATAAAAATTGATAAATTTTCCTTACACATAACATCCGATCAATTTAAAACCGGTCTCTTTAAAAGTAGTACAACCTGCTGCATTAGCACCACTAAATAATATGCAACACTATTGCATCTGCTATTTCAGAGACACATAAATTGCATGCAAAGACTTGACCAATTAATCATCAAAGGAACAACCCGGACGGCATTCAATGCGTATGATTAAAAACTGGAATTAACAAATGTTGAAATTATCCAAACGAAAATCATGATGGGGGATTTATAAATTTTCCCTTAGCCAAGGCTGCGCCGAAAACGTTAAAACCTGATCTGAAACATTGAAACTTGTTATAGTTACTTCACCTGAATTTCACCTTGTATGGTTACAATAAATAGACAGGCATATTGAAGTCACGAATGAACATTCTCCTTATTGAAGATAACCCGACCATATCCAAACAGATTGGTGAATTTCTGGCAGGACACAAGTGGCAGGTTGATTTCGCATACAACGCCCGTTTGGGTATGCAACTCGCACGCAATCACGTCTATGATGTTATTTTGCTCGACCTTAACCTTCCGGATTTAGACGGTCTCGCCGTATGCCGCGAAATAAAATCCAACGTGGATATTACACCACCGATCCTGATGATTACCGCGCGCGATAGTTTTGCTGATAAAGCCGCGGGCTTTCAGCATGGTGGCGATGATTACATGACCAAGCCATTCGATCTGCGAGAGTTGGCCCTGCGCTGTGAAGCATTGGCCCGGCGCCATTTACTTCATAAACCAAAAACAATGGTACTGGGAAAGCTTAGGCTCGACGCCAGATCCAAAACTGCATCATGCAGCACACAGCGATTGGAGCTAACCAGCATTGGTTATCAAATTCTGGAATTGTTGGTTCACGCCTATCCGGAACCTGTGTCGCGTTCCTATATTACACACCAGATATGGGGCGATACCCCACCTGACACAGATGCGCTCAAATCACATATTTACGTTTTGCGTAAATCACTTGGCAAAGCATTTGGGCACCCGGTATTAACTACCGTGATGAATGCTGGTTATAAATTGGAGCAGATTGGCGATGCGGATTAAAGGAATCAAAGATCAAACGATGATCTTGCTAGTGGGCATGAGTGTAGGGATAACGCTTGTTTTTTCGCTACTTGCAGTGATCACCGCGTTTGTTGTCGAGGATTCTGTAATCTCCAACTTTATCGACCAACAGGCAGCATTGATTGAAAAACATCATGCACAACGGACTGAACGCACGTTGTTATTAGCGGACTCGGTTAAGGTTTTTAGGGATATCCAATCAACACCTCAATGGGCTCAACAACACATTCATCCTGCGAAGGTGCGCGGTGAAATATTTACGGCTGACAATACCCACTATCACTATCGAAAATTGAATATCGGTGCCAGCGATCCGTCCTATTTGATCATGGAAGTTTCCGATTTATTAGTCGTCACCCATCAGCCCCGCATTCCCATTGTCTTCCTTACTACATTTTTGGTCGTACTCTTGTTAGCCATTTTTATCGCCATCCGGTTTTCAAAGAAAATTGTTGATCCAATATTAACCCTGACAAATGCAGTAAAACTTAACGAACAATTCGAAACAGCTGCTCCACTACCAAAGCTAACGCACGAGTTGGGCTATCTTTCTGACGCAATGCAAGATAGTGTCGATAAACTCAGTGCTGCGTTGGAAAGGGAAAAATATTTTGCTACCAACGTGAGTCATGAACTGCGCACCCCGCTTACCGTATTAAAGAATAGTTGTGTTTTGATAGCGCAGCGCGGGTTCACAGTAGACGATCTAACCCAAATATCCCAAGCCAGTGCGCAAATGGAGAACACCGTCAACGTCTTGCTTTCGCTGGCGCGCGCCGAATATTTGGAGCCTCACAAATGCAATATAATTAGCGCACTGGAACAGGTAATTTTACGCTGCCACACGCCAGAACTTGCGCATTTTAAAATCGAGATCGACATCCCCCATGACATCAATGTAATGGCCAACAGCCATCTGCTAAGTTTGCTCCTCGAAAATCTTTTTCGAAATGCCGTGCAACATGCCAGTGAGCCAATAATCCGAATTCTATTCATCGATAGAAAATTAGTATTTGAAAATAAGACCACCCAGGCTCCGAAACCCGATATTAATAAGGCCGGTATAAAAGGTGATGATAGTGAGGGTGTGGGCCAAGGTCTTTACCTTGTCGCACGTATCGCGGAGCGCTTAGGCTGGGAGGTTTCAGTAATTTCTGCGCAACTACAATTTCGGGTCATTATTAATATCCTGTAATTCACCTCAATTTTCCCTCGCCTTAACTACTCTTCTACCTTTACCTAAAAGGAGAGAGTCATGATTAAAAAATTATTTACCGGAACATTTGCCCTAGTTTTCATTCTTGCTTGCTTAGCGGCAGCCGCAATCTATTGGGCTTCAAAGTTTACGCCTAGCCAACCAGAGCTGGAACGGCTACAAGCCACGCGTGCCAGCGATCTTCCTTATCTGAACGACATCAGGTCGCAAAATCGCGGCAAGATCCTTGCGGTTGTAACCAGCACAAAAACACTCGGTGATACAGGCAGACTTACCGGATATGAATTAACCGAACTCGCCAGGGCCTATTGGGTTTTCAACGCCAACGGCTTTGAAGTTGATATCGCGAGCCCCGCAGGTGGTGAGCCTTATGCACTGCTCGATGACGAAGACATGGCAGGCTATGACTATGCATTCCTGAATGATCCTATTGCTCAATACAAAAGAATGAACACACTTAATATCGACGAGGTTGATACAGACAACTACCACGCGATTTATTTTGTGGGCGGCAAAGGCGCGATGTTTGATTTTGCGAATAACAAAACAATCACCAATCTGGCAACCGAATTTGCAATCAAACAAAAAGTTATTGCTGCCGTGTGCCATGGCCCCGCAGCGCTAATTGACATAAAAACGCCTGACGGCAAGTGGTTCGTGTCCGATAAAAAAATCAGCGCCTTTACCGATAGTGAAGAACTTTTACTAATGCCGGATGCTGAAACTATTTTTCCGTTTTTATTGCAACGAAAACTTGAAGAACGGAATGCGATTTTCATTCAGGGGCGCGACTATCTGGAACAAGTAAGCATCGAACACAATCTGGTGACCGGGCAAAACCCTTGGTCAGTATGGCGCGTTGCGGAAGAGACTATTCGAATGCTTGGCTACGAACCATCGGCCCGCCCGCTAACTGCTGAAGAACACAGCGTTATATTGCTTGAGGAATTCCATAAAAACGGGCTAAGCGCCGCAGAAAAAATTATTAGTGATGACACAACCAAACACAACGGCCACCTGATTTTGATGCACGCCTTTGTTGCTTTTATAAAACTGGAAGTATTGGAAGGTCTAAAGCTGATAATTCTTGCTGATAGCTTAAAAGCTTAAAAGCTTAAAAGCTTAAAAGCTTAAAAGCTTAAAACATTCATTAAACAGGTATTTGGAATTATCCATACCTGTTTTCGGCTAATTGCGGAAGTTGGCTTGTTGTAGGTTGGGCAGTAATGCCCAACATTTTTTTGATTGAATGGGATTGTTGGGCATTGCTGCCCAACTACGTGCTTAAGCGATTGTTAGGTGCCGCCACCCTCAAAAGAAAATCCTGGCGGATACTGGTGAAGCCCGTCAAAATCTCCTTTGGTTAATTTAACCCCTTTAAAACGAGCTATCGCGTATACCATACTTAAATGAAAGTAAAAGTTTGGGTATGCAAACCGTACTAAAAAATCCCCCGCATTCATAGATACTGAGGCAGGACCAGCCATATCTTTGATTACAACTTCCAGGTTATTTTCCAATGCGTCCAAACTGTTCAAGTATTCAACTGTATCTCGTAATTGAGCCTTCAAGTTTGAGAACGTCTTCTCGGATTTCGTAAACGATACGACTTCCACGCCAGCGATTGGACAGCACGATCTTAAGGCGAAACTTGCTGCGATTTCCGCTTGAACGTAAAGCGGAAACATATCTTCGATTAGACGCGCTTTGAGAATACTTGCATCACCGCCAAAGTGTGCCTCTATTTTTTTAATGGTAGCCAACAATAGATCAATATAACCAACGAAAATTTCTATGTGTTTATTCTTCACTATTAACCCTATTGCTTAACGCGTTCATCGGCAGTTTTTAAGTTTAGCAACAATACTTGAATTGTACTCAAGCCATTTACTTTCTAAATACGCGCATTGAGTGTAGCCAAAACCAGCTACACGATCTAAAGATTCAGAACCAAATACTCTTTTCCAATGCTTCTTGTATAAAACTGCTTATAAATATTTTTATGTATGCGCAACACTCGTTTAGTCTTTTTTTGAAAAGTAATGATGGGCATATAAGACCAGGAAGCCGACCGTTGCTATAAATACACAAAAGCCAATGGTTCCCGATGTACTCATCAGGCCGTCCGTGTATTTGCCAGACGGCATCTGTCTTCCGAAAATAGCCATTCTCAAAAACATTGAGACACCGAATAAGATAAAACTTAAGCCAGCCATCTTGACGACTGCGGAATCGTTTTTTCCTGGCCACCCCGCCAACCACCAAGCAGCAATAAACGGCGATATTACAAATATGAGATCCAGCATTTCAACGATTCTCGTTATTTCGAAAAATATGTGAGCAGTGTGCGTACACGATAGGTGGCTGCAAATGGCTTTTCTTCACAATATTTGGATGAAATTGAGGCGGATGATTAGGAGAGCCCCTCAACGCATATAATCTCGACGGAAACAATTTTTTATCCATTGTTCAATCTGCTCATTTGAATAATCTCCAATGTCTTCCGCTGGATTTTTCGCAATCTTCTCCCTGGCTTCAGCCATTCTGTGGCTCAAATCCGACGTGTGAACCAAGTTGCCTGATTCAAAAATCAGTTCATAGACGGTTTCATACTTCCACGCGGGATGAAAACCCATGTGAGCATATAGCGAGTAAATAAAATCTCGGCCAATAACGACGCCGCCAGAGTAATCCAACGGAAGGCTAACATCATCAAATAACCATTTTCCAATATGAGTCTCGGTGGACAAGGCAGCCGGCTTGCTGTTAAGGGCTGGCGGCGAAGTTTGGGCGGTTTGCTCAGCCTCACCTCCGTCGTGGTTGATGCAAAGTTGATGTAAGACGAGTCGTCCATTTTTTACCGCGTATTCGCAGCAGTAGCCCCGCCAGCAGGCAGTGCTAGCAGGAAAAGGTCGATATCCATGTTGGTCGGGATAAAACAGCTCTCCATTTGAGTAAGCGGCTAAATGAAACGGAGAACCCAGATAGATAAATCTATCGGCGACTTGTGCGGTCATTTTTTTACCTTATTAGCGGAGTAAGCATAGTCAGCGTTCGTTTGCGATTGAGTTCGGAGGTCCAGGACTTACAGAGGTGGTTCCACAATAGCCAGACCTGCGCGGTCATAGCGAACCCAGCGCAGTGATTCCAAAAATGTGTTGAAGTCTTCGCATATTCGAACGTAATCACTTAGCATGGGTATACGTCCTTCACTAAGGCAGCGAGTGTAGCGATCACCCGCCATGTATACACCGCCTGCCTCTTTGCCTCTCAAGCATAAATGAAATTTGACCCCGCCACAGTTGTCACCAAATGCCAAAAGATCAGGCAAATGCGTCTCACGATCTTCTGTCATGTACTCGTATTGCTCCTGCAGCCCCCAATCATTGACTGCCGAACATAACGGCGTAAATCTGACAAACCACCACTCCGCCTCATAACCATCGGATGGTTTTGCGAAAATGGCGATAGACGCATCGCCGTCTACCTTGCTGCCCGAGAGCGGGGAAATACTCGGAGCGTTATAACTTTTTAGAAATTGACGATAGCTAGCAGGAAGCCTGCAATTGAGCAGGGTTTCTAATTCGAGAATACGGTTTTCACTGGGTAAGTGATCAGAGGGATGTAATGTAAATTGCAAAAGCGCACCTCAAATCGTGATATTCAAATAAATAAGTTGGATACACGCAACGAATTGACAGAACCAAAAAAATCTCATGGTGATTTCTTGGAGTCCATAACGCCGAGATAAGCGGCAGTTTTTAAGTTGTGATTTTGCGGAATACTTTTGCGCAGCAAAACCACAAAGCCGCGACTTACAAACTGTCCAGCGCACGAAGTGCGCGGGCTGCTACGCCTTGTTAGCACTATTTTAAAACTACGGATTTAACAGGGTCTGGATTAGACCTAAGGTTTGGCATATGCATAGAAATAATGCTTTCAATTGAATGCGCATTTTCAATTACCTGTTCTGCATGATGGCTGTAGCTTCGGTTGAATAGAATATAAAAATCTTTTACGTCTTTCTTGCCATTCCAAACATTTTCAAATTCTTCTTTAGATATTTCAGCATACATTGACCCGCCACCATGGGTGGCCGCTTGGATACTTACCCAATAGCGTATTTTTCCGCTATTAGTATTGAATAGTAATACGCCTTTATTTCGATACAGCTGAAACTCCATTTTTCCTCCCGCACATACTTCAACTGTTGGTAGCAGAAACATCAAAACTAATGCCAGTATGGATAATTGGTTCATGTAACGTGCTCAGAAATGCTAACGCTAAGTGCAGGGGCGGTTTGTAAGTTGGAGCTTTGTGGATTACTTTTGCGTAGCAAAACCACAAAGAGCCGACTTACAAACCGTCCAGCCCGCGCAGCGGGCGAGCCTGGCACGACTTGTTGTAGGCGCGTTTCTGAGACCGAATGCTACACAAACTTTCAGATCAGAAAAACACGCCAGTTAAAATTGCTATGTAGGATTTTTACAGTGATTTGGCTAAGAGACAACAGGAAAAAAGCTGAGCACTTGAATTCCAATTTCACCCACAGACAAAACCAATACTTCCGTAAACCCTAACCTTTCAAAGTGTACTACTTGCTTACTTGCTCAAGGAGCAACGCTACCGGATTTCAACTTAATCGCGATGTTCAAAAGTAACTGCTTGGCACTGACTTTCTATTTTTACGTTTTTGAAAAACCAGCAACTACAACATTTGCATAACGCGCATGCGGGTTACCCCATTTCATATTGGATTCAAAACGAGCATGCGCATTGTCTACCCGGTTTGAGATGATACTTTTCCTGTTACATTTTCAGACCCTTTGACTTTAGACAGCTTACCTCTGGCGCTATCGTTTTTGAGCATTGTAAAGAGCGTAATTGAGCATTTCTGCAAAGGTCGCTTTAAGCAAAAACCAGTCATACCACGCTGTTTAGCATGTCGTCAATTACAACACATTTTATTATGTAGAGATTTTACTACTAGTAACGTTTTGAGCGGATAAGGAGGGGATTTAATTCGAAAGATTTACCAGGCGGGGAATCGTGACGCGCAAGCTGTCACGTTGCGGACACTGTATTCCCCCCTAGCCTTTTTGTTAGCGAAAAAGAAGGGAGGTCCTGATAAGAAAAGGGCTAACCATTTAGTGACGGCATGGTCACTGTTTAATATTCAAAAGCGTACCATCACTTTTTAAAAGCTGCTCCCCATCCATATGCCCAAGCACTTCATCACTGCCAACGAGCTGGCCGAATTCGTTCAGGCTGCCTACGCATGTACTGGTGCGGTATTCATATAAACGATTATCCAGAAAATAGCCGAATGGCAGACCGTCCGGCGTGACTACTTTGTATTGTTTTCCTGTGTCCATAGATTGCTCTCCTATATAAATATTACCTGTTTACATTCTAAGAATATTTTCTTATGTGGCGCACAAGACATTATTCTGTCGTGAACTTATTCAAGTGGCTCCAGTTTCTAACAATATTGCTGAAAGTTTTTTGTATCAGTTAACTTCCTAACATATGCCGTCACCAAATGAGGCTACTCTTCCTAGATAACCGAAAAAAAAATGGATGTGTCCGGATATTCAGAATGGTCCAACACTAGAGAAGATTACGGTGAACGACGTCTATACAAAAAATACCAATTTATTTTTAAACGGTAGCGCAGCTAATGAGACCGTGAACACGCTGCTGGATCATGAACGGCTATCGCTTCTGTACCGTGGATTACCCTCTGCCATTGCAGGCAATTTGATTCTCGCTTTGATCCTGACTTATACCCAAAGGGATGTTATTGAAAGCACGATTTTGTTTGCTTGGCTGGCTGCCATGGTTTTAATTTTGATGTGGCGGACGTTTATCTTCTATCAATTTCGCCACCAAATTACCTTAACCCACAAAAAGAATCCGCTGATTCACTTGCGAACATCCACAATCGCCACAGGTTTAATTTGGTCGTTTTCCCCCGCCTTTTTATTTCCTGCAGCAGATATTGCCCACCAAACCACTTTGTCATTTGTGTTAGCAGGAGTATGTGCTGCTGCGGCCGCCTCCTTATCGATGGACAGAATTTCAGCCCTGGGCTTTATCGTTCCTCCCTTGTTGAACTTGATATTCGCGTTCTTATTGGAAGGAGGAAAAACATCACTGACCATGGCGCTAATGACGGTATTGTTTTTAGGTTTTGTGGCAATTAGTTGCGTGCGAAATGAACGCCAGTTTCGTGAAAATATTTCCCTGAGGAGTTTAGCGCTACAGCGAGAAGCCGCCCTTGAAAATAGCGAGGCAAGGCTGCGCAGTTTGTTTGACTTATCCCCTTTTGGAATTGTGCTAGTCGATTTTAATTCTGGCGATATTATTGAACTCAATGAGCGCATGCTATCACTCAGCGGTTACACCAAAGATGAATTTTTTCGACTCGATCAACAAAAATTGATACCTGATGATTATGAGAACCAGAAGCTGGCAATGCGGACCAGCCTGATTAATACAGGTCGCTACGGTCCGTATGAAAATGAAATCGTGCAACGAAATGGAGATCGTATTCCCGTACTGCTCAATGGCGTCTTGACTGAAGAAGACAATGGACGAAAGCTGGTATGGTCAATTATTGAGGATATCAGCGATAGAAAACGAATCGATAAAATGAAGAATGAGTTCGTCTCGACGGTAAGCCACGAACTCCGGACGCCGCTGACAGCCATCTCGGGTGCTATTAGCCTTCTCGCCAATCATTTTACAAATACATGGCCTGAGCCCATGCAAAACATGTTAAGCATTGCCCAATCCAACAGCCAACGATTAAGCCACTTGATCAATGATCTTTTGGATATCGAAAAAATAGCGAGCGGCAAGATGACTTTTAATCTTGAACCGCACGCAATTTTGCCGTTGGTTGAACAGTCGATAGAAATGAGTAAGCCTTACGCACTCAATTATGGCGTGCAGCTAGTTCTATCTGAACAATCGAAAAACGCTAATGTAGTAATAGATCCAGTCAGGTTTCAGCAGGTATTAGCGAATTTATTATCCAATGCCATTAAATTTTCGCCCAAAGGAGAGCGTGTAAATGTTTTGGTTCAACGCATGCCTAACAATAATGTTAGAGTCAGCGTGACAGATGTCGGCGCCGGTATCCCCGAGGATTTCCGCAAGCATATATTCCAGAAATTTTCGCAAGCAGACAGCTCAGACAAACGAGCCAAAGGCGGCACCGGATTGGGACTTGCCATTACTAAAGAGCTGGTTGAAAAAATGAATGGAACTATTGGATTTGATTCCGAGGAAGGGAAAGGAAGTACATTTTGGGTTGAGTGGAAATCCGAAGAAATCGGCCAGAAACTTTAAATTGCCAGTACAAACACTGCATGGCGGCATTACCCGCCATAGTCGCGAAATTGAATTATTTTTTTGCTTTTGCCATAAACACAAACGGCAATGCAAAAGGCCCAAACAAGAGCCCCATCACAACCCAAAACGGAACGTCCGCACTACGGTTTTTGGCAACCGAATAACAGATTCCTGCACAAATTATGGGGATTAACAGGAAAACAATCACTGAGCCCATATAAATTATCCTACGTTAAAATTTATCTAATCACTATTCTTTAAGTTTGAAAAATCAAGAAACTGCCATAGACATTACAACACTCGAGTAATTGGTAAAAGGCCGCCAGTCGCACACCCCGACCATCTTATACCCCCAGGATTTATACATTTCTATGAGATCTTTTGCAGGTTCTGCTGTATCTAATGCTATGGTTGAAACACCCATATTTTTTAAAAGTTGCAATCCGTGCGAATGAATAGCTTTGCCATAGCCGTTCCCTCTAAACTCTGGAGCAACGCCAAATTGTGCCAACGTCCAAACGGATTTTTCGCGATAGAGGTTAACAGGAGAATCTGGCTGCGGCCTACGAAATAGACCTGT